>JAHJUC010000675.1 GCA_018829385.1 Alphaproteobacteria bacterium | reverse complement strand
GCCCGTGCGTCGGCAGATGAAGCGGAAGAGATCGCCGCGCGCGAAGCGACCGAGACCGCGCGGATCCTGCAGGAGCGCGCGGTGGCGGAAGCCCGGATCGCCAATGAACAGGACACGCGCTCGCGCGAGATTGCCCGCCAGAAAATCCTGGAAGAGGCCGAAATCGCTGCCCGCGAGGCAACCGAGAAGGCACGCATCGCCCAGGAACGCGCCGTGACAGAGGCGCGGATCGCCAAGGACAAGGATACCCAGTCGCTCGAGATCGAACGTCAGCGGACGATCGAGCAGGCCGAAATCAAGGCCCACGAGGAAACCGAAAGGGCGCGGATGGCGCAGACGCTGATCATCGCCCAGACCCGCATCAAGGGCGAGGAAGACATAAGGCGCCGCGAGATCGCCCGTCAGCAAGGGCTGGAGGAGGCCGAAATCGCGGCTCGCGAGGCAGTCGAAAGGCTGCGGATCCTGCAGGCTGCCGAGGTCAGCGAGGCGCGTATCGCCGAAGACAGGCGGATCCGGGAGCTGGAGATCTCGCGGCAACAGGCGGTGGAAGCGGCCGAGATCGCAGCCGGCGAAGCCATCGAAGCCGCGCGCATTTCCCGAGAAAAGCAGCTCGCTGCGACGCGCATTGCCGCGGACGAAGACACCAGGAACCGGGAAATCACCCGCAACCGTATCATCGACGAGGCAAGAGTTGCCGCCGACGAGGCGGTGGAACAGGCGCGGATCGCGCAGAAGCGGACCGTCGAGGCCGAGCGGATCGCCGCCGAACAGGAGATCCGCGCCCGCGAGATCGTCAAGGAGGAAGAACTCGAAGCCGCCGAGATCGCCCGCCGCGAGGCCATCGAGAAGAAGCGGGTGGCGACCGAACTGGCTCTGGAAAAGGACCGCATCGCCAGCCAGAAGAGCCGCCAGGTGATCGAGATCGACCGGAAGCGTTCGGTCGAGGAAGCCGAACAGGCCAGTGTCGTCGCACTTGCCGACCACAAGAGCAAACGTGCGGCTGCGGAAGCGGCGGTGCAACAGGCCGAGATCTCGGCCAAGCGCGATGTCGAGACGGCGGAAGTGGAGCGCGAGCGGGCTCTGGAGGCGGCCAAACTCGAACGCCGCCGCTCGCTGGAACAGCTCGATATCGCGCGGGTCCAGGCGCTGCGCGAGGCGGAGATCGAAAGCCGCGAGGACATCGAGCGGGCGCGGATCGCCTCCGAGCGCGGGCTTGATGAAATCCGCATCAGCCACGAGACCGAACGCCGGCGGCTGGAGGTCGAGCGCGAGCGCGAAGTCGAGACGGTTCAGATCGAAAAGGCCATCTCGTTGTCGCAGAAGAGCCTCGAGGAGAGCGCTGCCCGCGCCAAGGCGGATGCCGCCAGGGCGCAGGCCGCAGAGGCCGAGGAAAAGGTCAAGACCGTCCGCGAAACCGAAGCTGCCAACCGGCGCAAGTCGATCGATGTGCTGATGGCGGAGAAGGCGGCTGCCGAGGCCCAGGCGATTGCCGAGGGCGAAAGGGTGAGGCTGGCGGTACAGGCGGAAGCGCAGCGGCTCATCAACGAGGCCGAGAATGTGCTCACCGATCCCGCGCGGGCATCGCTGTTCCGCCGCAAGTTGCTCGAGCATGTCGAGGGCATCGTTGCCGCCAGCGTCAAGCCGTTGGAGAAGATCCAGGACATCCGGATCATGCAGCTCGACGGCATTCATGGCGGCGGTCGCGGTGACGGCAGCGGCAGCCCGACCGACGAAGTGATCAACTCGGCACTGCGCTACAGGGTGCAGGCGCCGCTGATCGACAGCCTGCTGAGCGACATCGGCATCGACGGGTCGAACCTCTCCAAGCAGGGCGGTCTGATCCGGGAGGCAAGCGACATGCAGCGCGTTGCCAATGAAGCCAAGAAGGCGGCAGGCCCGAAAGCCGACGACGCCAAGCCTGCCGACAAGGAGAAGAAGTAGATGCCGCGCGTTTACATCTCCTCCGTCATAGAAGCCCCGGCGGCGAAGGTCTGGGAGCGGGTTCGCGATTTCAATGGATTGCCGCGCTGGCATCCGCGCATTCGCGACAGCCGCATCGAGAATGGCGAGCCCGCCGACCGGGTCGGATGTGTCAGGGACTTTCACCTGCAGAATGGCGACCGGATCCGCGAAAAGCTGCTTGGCCTGTCGGACTACGACATGTTCTGCACCTACGCGATCCTGGAAAGCCCGATGCCGCTGACCGACTATGTGGCGACGTTGCGGCTGACCCCGGTCACCGATGGAAACCGGACTTTCGTCGAGTGGTCGGCCGAATTCGAGTGCGCTGAGGCCGATGCGGAAGGCCTGGTGACAGGCATCGGAAACGATGTGTTCCAGGCAGGCTTCGATGCCCTCAAGCGCCAGATGATGGGATAGCGGCATGGTCCGGGTGGTCAAGAGCACGATCATCGACGCGCCGGTTGAAGCGGTCTGGGGCGTGCTGCGCGATTTCAACGGTCATGACAGCTGGCACCCCGTGGTGGCGGATTCGAAGATCGAGCGCGGCTACGAGTCCGACAGGATCGGCTGTGTCCGCCGGTTCCATCTCCAGGATGGATCTGAACTGCGCGAGAAGCTGCTGACGCTGTCGGATTCGGAAATGGCGTTCTCCTACTGCCTGCTCGATACGCCGGTGCCGCTGCTTAACTACGTCGCCCATGTCCGGCTGCTGCCGGTGACCGACGGTGACCGCACCTTCTGGCACTGGGAATGCCGGTTCGACACGCCCGCGGGCCGGGAGCGGGAATTGGCGCACATGGTGAGCGAGAACATCTATCAGGGCGGGTTTGATGCGATCCGCGCGCATTTGGGAGAGCAGGTGCAATGACCACTACGGTGCAAACTGTCGCCACACTGACCGAAGCTGCCCGGGCGATGGCGCAAGGGGCTACTTTCCTGGGCGGAGGGACAATCATCATGCGCGACATCAATGCCGGCGTCGCCGCCGCCCAGATCGTGCGCACGACCGACCCGGCGCTGAACGACATCCGGATCAGTTCCGACAAGGTGACGATAGGCGCCGGCGTCACCATGAGCCAGATAATCGCACATCCCGAGCTGGCTTTCCTTCACAAGGTCGCCCGCCTCATCGGCGGTCCGCAGGTGCGCAACATGGGCACCGTCGGCGGCAATCTGTTCGCGCCGCATCCCTATGGCGATTTCGCGGTGGCGCTCCTGGCGCTCGGCGCCCAGGCGGTCATGGCCGGACAGAATGGAAGTCGCCCGCTCGATGATCTGCTGCGCGACCGGTCGCGGTCGCCGGGCCTGGTCGCGGCAATCGAATGCCCGCGCCCAAGGGCGGGCACGTTCGGATTTTTCAAGTTCAGCCGCATCAAGCCCAAGGGCGTGTCGGTGCTCTCGGTGGCGGCGCTGCTGCCGCGAGAGGGCGGGCGTATCCGCGGTGCGCGCGTGGCCTGGGGCGCCATGGCGGCGGGGCCGGTGCGCGGGGCGTCGGCCGAGCGTGCGCTGGAAGGCCAGTCGCTCAACGCGGACACCATTGCCCGCGCCGCGCAGCTGGCCGCCGAGGGGCTTGCGCCTCCGACCGACGCCATTGCCACCGACTGGTACCGGCGCGAGGTGGCGGGTGTTTATCTCAAGCGGCTGCTTGAACAGATGGAGCGTGGATGATGGCAAAGAAACCGGTCAATTTCACGCTCAACGGCCAGGACCGCGCGGCTTTCGCGGATGATGGGCAGAACCTTCTGGAGTTTCTCAGGCGCGCTGTTGGCGATCTGTCGCCGAAATATGGCTGCGGCCAGGGCGCATGCGGGGCCTGCACGGTCCTGATTGACGGCGAGACACAGCTTTCCTGCCTGGTGCTGGCGGAAACCGTCGACGGCAAGGCGGTGCGCACCGCCAGCGGTCTGGCGGCCGGAGCGCTGGATCCGCTGCAAACCGCCTTCATGGAGCATTTCTCAGCCCAGTGCGGCTACTGCACGCCCGGAATGCTGATATCGGCTCGTGCGCTGCTGGACCACAATCCGCGCCCGACACGCGACGAAGTCATCGAGGCGATTTCGGGAAATCTGTGCCGCTGCACCGGGTATGAGCCGATCATCTCGGCCATCCTTGCCGTGGCCGAGGGGAGGGTGCGGGCATGATCGAGTTCCGCAAGGAGTTTTTCGCCGACGAGCGGGATGACAATCTCAACGAGGTCGGCAAGCCGACCCGGCGCCAGGACATCCTTGGCCATGTCACCGGCCGTTCGCCGTTTTTCGACGATCACCTGTTTGACGGGTTGTTGCACCTGCGCTGCGTACGCAGTCCACACCACCATGCCCGCATTCGCCGTATCGACACCTCGCAGGCGGAGAAGATGCCCGGCGTCGTCAAGGTGCTGACCGGGCGTGATGTGCCGACCAATCTGAACACCTTGCTGAGCCTGCTCGATTTCGGCATCGATGACGAACCGTTGCTGTCGACCCAGAAGGTGGCCTACCGCGGTGAACCGGTGGCGGCCGTGATTGCGGCAACCGAGGCTCAGGCGAGGGCGGCTGTTCAGGCGGTGCGCGTCGACTGGGAGGTGCTGCCGCATGTGCTTGATGTCGAGGAGGCGATCAAGCCGGGCGCGCCCACGGTCTGCGAGGTCTATCCGCAGAACAAGTTCATCTACCACGGCAAGTATGACCACCAGAAACTGCGCTTCGGCGACGTCGAGGCGGCCTTCGCCTCGGCCGATCATATCGTCGAGGGCCGCTACCAGATGTCCCCGATCGAGCAGGCGCCGATCGAGACCTGCGGCGCGATCGCGGCGCCGGAGCAGAACGACCGCTATGTCTGCTACACCTCCACCCAGGCGCTGTTCTTCTCGCTCGGGACGGCCGCCAAGGTGCTGCAAACACCATCTTCGAGGCTGCACTTCATCGGCGGCACGGTGGGCGGCGGGTTTGGCGGCAAGGTGGACTCGATCCACGAGCCGCTGGCCATTCTCGGCGCGATGCTGACGGGCCGCCCCTGCA
Organism: Alphaproteobacteria bacterium; assembly: GCA_018829385.1. GTDB lineage: Bacteria > Pseudomonadota > Alphaproteobacteria > Rhizobiales > Rhizobiaceae > Hoeflea. The sequence goes on along the minus strand of JAHJUC010000675.1, from coordinate 3,258 downwards.
AATATGCCTGGGACCGGGAGGAGGAGATGCAGGTCGGCGCGCCGCGCGGGGCCGAACGCTGGTACATCAAGGATGCGGTCGCCAAAGATGGCCGGATCACCGCCCGCAAGTTCATCGGCTATTTCGACAGCGGCGCCTACACAAGGCTTTCGTCCTACGCGATCATCAAGGGCGTCGGACACTTGCCGGGGCCGTATACGATCCCCAATGTCTATGCCGACGTCTATTGCGTCTACACCAACCGGACACCGGCGACGGCAATGCGCGGGTTCGGTATCACTGGTGTCGATTTCGCAATCGAAAACCACATGGACAAGGTGGCCGAAACGGTCGGGATCAACCCGATCGAGCTGCGCATTCTCAACAGCTACCGCGATGGCGACATGAAGGCGCACCGGCGCGAGGCGAAGAACTGCGCGCTGGTCGAATGTTGCCAGGTGGTTGCCGAAAAGGCGGGCGTCAGACTGTCGGCCGAGGCGCTCGCGGCGACATCGCTGACCGGTGGCGGCGGCGAGCGGGGGCGGGTTCCCAATTTCACGGCCACCGACCAGAATGGAAAGGTCGAGGGTTTCGACACCGGCTCCTACGCCAGGAAAACCTCATCCGGCGGGGATCGGCAATCACAGCCAGCCCGGACGCCTCAAGCGCCACCGCCATCGGCGGTGACGCAACAACCGCCCGCACGTCCCGCACCGTCGGCTTCCGCACCGGCTCAGCCTGCCGCGCCGCCGGCGCCGCCAAATCCGGCGTCGCCATCGAGGCCTGCTTCGTCGCGACCCGGTGCGATGCGGTTTTCCTCACTCTCCGGCTTCAGGAGGCGATGATGGCACTCCACCGTGGCCGCGGCTTCGCGGCAATCAACTATCCCATCGGCATGAATCTTGGCGGCGACCCGAGCCAGGCGTTGGTTCATTCCAATCCGGACGGCAAGTTTACCGTGGCGCTCTCTGCAATCGACCTGGGGCAGGGGATGAAATCCGTCACCCGGCAGATCGCGGCCGAAACGCTCGGCGTGCCGATCGAGGATGTCTATGTCGACACCGCCGACAGCGATACCGGCCCCCACGACATGGGATCGTTCGCCTCGCGCGGCACTCACCGGATGGGCAACGCCGTCATCCAGGCCTCGCTTGAAGCGCGCTCGGTAATGCTGGAGGCCGCGGCCGAGGAACTGGAAGTCGACGCAGCAGACCTGGTCACCGACGGGCGCGGCAATATCCACGTCAAGGGCGCGCCATCGCGCTCGATCACCACCATGGCTGCGGCGCAGGCGGCCCAGTTCAAGCAGGGCCGCACCATCGCCGGACGCGGGATCTTCCTGATCCCCCTGTCGGAAGTCGATCCAGAGACCGGCGAAATGACCCCGGTGTCCTGTTTTGCCCATGCGGCGATGCTTGTGGAAGTCGAGGTCGATGACGAGACCGGCGAGGTGGCAGTCCTCGACATGCAATCCGCCTATGAAGTGGGACGCGCGCTCAACCCGAAACTGGTCGAGCAGCAACTGCGCGGCGGCGCCTGGATGGGTATGAGCCACGCGATCTGGGAAACCACCGAGCCCTACTACCCGTCGCGCGAACATGGCCCGAAGGATTTCAACTCCTACCTGATGCCGGGTCCGGGTGACCTGGCGCCACACCACATCTCGGTGCTGGAACGCCCGGCGCCCGATGGTCCCTATGGCGGCAAGGGCCCGGGCGAAATGTGCGCCAATCCGGTGCTGCCGGCCGTGGTCAACGCGGTCTATGACGCGATCGGCGTGCGCATCGACGATCTGCCGGTCACGCCGGAAAAGGTCTTGCGCGGGCTCAAGGCGATAGGCGGTGCACGGCCGCGCAAGGCGCTCTGATGGCGATCCGGTCCAGCATACTCGGCCTTGATGGTCCCGAGCCGCTGGCGCTGGGCCTGCGCGACGCGCAGTATATTGCCGATGAGGGACTGGCCACATCCGCCTATCTGGCACTGGCATTGGGAAAACCACTCCTGCTGGAGGGCGCGCCCGGGGTCGGCAAGACCGAGGCGGCGAAAGCGCTGGCCTCTGTGCTCGGCCGGGAACTGGTTCGCCTGCAATGCTATGAAGGAATTGACGCATCCGCGGCCATGTATGAATGGAATTTCCCGCGCCAGATGCTAGCGATCCGCCAGGCGGGCGACAACCACATCAATCTCTACGCCGACGAATTCCTGATTGCCCGGCCGATCCTGCAGGCCCTGCAGGCACCGACGCAACGGGTCTTGCTGATTGACGAAATCGATCGCGCCGATCACGAGTTCGAGGCATTCCTGCTCGAGTTCCTGTCGGATTTCACGGTTTCGATCCCCGAGCGCGGCACAATCCGCGCCAGCGAGCCGCCGGTTGTTGTCCTGACCTCCAACCGCACCCGGGAATTGCACGAGGCGCTTCGCCGGCGCTGCGTCTATCACTGGATCGATTACCCGGCGCCTGAACTCGAGGCGCGGATCGTGATGATGCGGGCGTCGACCGTGGCGCAGGACACCGCGCGCAAGGTGGTCGCCGCGGTCGGCGGCCTGAGGGCCGAGCCGCTCGCCAAGCCGCCCGGCGTCGCCGAGACGGTGGAATGGGCCCAGGCCGCGACGCTGCTTCACAGCCAGGGCGTTCCCTGGCCGCGGGCCTTTGCCCGGGCGATCGGCGTGGCGTTGAAGGATCAGGATGACCTGGCTTTCATGGCGCCGCGGCTTGATGCTTTGTTGCAGGAGGCGGTGGCATGACCGACACCTCTGCCCGGCACATCCCGCTGCAGTCGTCCGGTTCAATGGACCTCCCGCGTGCGCTTGAGCCTTTCGTGGAATTTGCCACGGCGCTGCGCGGCGCGGGTATGGCTGTCGCACCCGAACAGGTTCAGGCTTTCATTGCCGGGGTCGGCCTGCTCGGACCGCGATCGATCGGCGATATCCGCCGCGCGGCCCACGCAACCTTCGGGCCCGGTCCTGACCGGATCGAGGCATTCGACGCGGTTTTCGACGCGATCTTCCTGGGCCGCGCGCTCTCCGCACCGGCCATGGGCGAACCCGAGGACATGCCGCAAGCCTTTGACGCAGGCGATTTAGACCTGATGCCTGAAAGCCCCGAGGAGGATCCCTCGGGTGCCGATGCCACCGCGGCCGAGAGGCTGTTTGCCCGCATGCTCGCACCCGGCGACGATGAGACGGCCTTGCGCTCCTTTGCACGAGCCGCACCCGGAACGCTCCCAAGGCGCAGATCCAGACGCTCCGCCCCCGGCAGGGGGCGCCTGGCCGATC
>JAHJUC010000095.1 GCA_018829385.1 Alphaproteobacteria bacterium | reverse complement strand
TCGCCGGTCCCTGCCGAAGCAGGTGCACGCCTGCCATCCGCCGAGGATTTCATTCCGCTGCCGATACGCCGACCAGGGGATCGCGCAAGCGACCGGGCTCCGGCGGCTGCACCGCGCGAAGTCGAAATGGCATCGCTGGCCCCCGCGCAACGGGGCGGGCGGGTCGCCAGCCCGTCGGCAACCATCTCGACCTCCCGCAAGGGTGACCGGCCGACGGCCGTGGCAGCGGCAGAACAGCCGCAGCGCACGTCGATCCGGACCGAGCCGAAGCTTACGGACACGATCATCTCGAAATGGGCGCTGGCCCAGGACCGCGTCAAGAAGATGGCCACGCCGCCCGGCAAGCCGCGCAAATTTGTTGGTGCCCAGCTTCGGGCTGCTCCGACCGTTGTTTATGCAAACGGGTTTGCGCCCGGCGGCGGGGATCTACCGCACAACCAGTTCACCGGCTCGGCCGTCAACTTCATCACCGTGGCGCGATTCGGCAACTGAAACCAGCGGACAATCCCGGCACGACAGTTGATCGCTGATTGCGCGCGAAAGGGTGATCGCGCGCAAGCCGACGACCGATTGCAGTCAGGCTTCGGCCTGACTTCGGAACCTTGCTGATAGAAAACGACAACGCCGCGTGTTTGTTCAAACACGCGGCGTTGTGGGTCTGGAACTGTTCAAAGGCCTGCATGCCCACAGGAAACCCTGTGAGCCGGGCGGCATCGGGTCAGATTGTGTCTTCGGGCTCGGGCGCCATGCCCAGCGCGTGCAGGTAGGTATCAAGGATCGCTTCCTGCTCGAGGCGGTCGTTCTGGTCCTGCTTGCGGATGGCGACGACCTTGCGGAGCACCTTGGTGTCGTAGCCGTTTGCCTTTGCCTCGCCGTAGACATCCTTGATGTCGTCGGCGATGGTTTTCTTCTCTTCTTCCAACCGTTCAATGCGTTCGACAATGGAACGGAGCTGGTCGCGGGCGACGGCGCCGGCATCGGACATGAGGTCTCTCCTGTAAGGACTATGAGGGGTAAATTGCGTGAGGCTTCAAGTGCCCAAACCGAGGCTTGGGGTCAAGGGTGTTTGCGCCATACCCCGGGAATAATCCCGATTTTCACCTGTCGCTAAACGACGCGCGACCCATGCAGCTCGACCTGGTGCAGTTCCGGCAGCCCGGTCAGGTCCTCAAGGATCGGCGCGAGCCGTTCGACCCAGGAAACAACGCCGGAAGCGTCTCCGATCAGGTCCTGGCGAATCTCGAGAAGCGCGTGCGGGAGGCCGGTCATCGAACAATGCCTGTGCATGGTGTCGCCCCTGAGCGCCCCGTCATAGGGCTCATTGTCGCCGACGACCAGGGCGGGGTCCGTACCCAGAGCATTGATCAGGGCGTGCGCCGCACGCGGATCGGTGTCCCACAGGATGCCCGCATGCCAGGGCCGAGGAACGCCTTTCCAGGCGGGCGTGAAGGAGTGGATGGAAATGATCAGCGGCGCCTTGCCGGCCTTACGCCATGTCTCGGAAATGACGGTGTCGACGGCGTCGTGATAGGGCCGGTGGAAAAGGTTGAGGCGGCGCTCGCGTTCCGCGGCGGACAGCGGATGATTGGCCGGAATGACCATCCCGTCCGACAGCTTCATGATCAGGGTCGGATCGTCCTCGCCCCGGTTGGGGTCGATCAGCAAGCGCGAAAAGCAGCCAAGAACCGCCGGCACGCCCAGCCGCGCGGCCAGTTTGCGGGTCACATCCTCGACGCCGATATCATAGGCGATATGGCGGGTGAATGCCTGGGCAGGCAGGCCAAGATCGCCATATTCGGAAGGGAGGCGGTTCATCGCGTGGTCGGCGAGAATCACCAGGGAATGGTTTGGATCGCCGGGAATGATCTCAAAAGGCTGAAAGCCTGACATGACGGGTACTGGGGCCAAGTTTGAAGGATGTCTTGTTCACCGGATCCATTGCACAGCCTTGCTCCGCGGGCAACCGTCCGGACAGGGGACTTCATCTGCTATAAACATTTGCAGGCGCATGATGGGAACGAAGCTTGACTTTAGTCTATCGTCATTCGTTGACTTTCATGGCCCCCCGGCGCAAAAAGCAAAGCACAAATCGAGAGCGGAGACTGACCGAAATTGTTGTTTCGCAAGTTGCCAAAAGCCTATCTCCCTATCGTCAGATTCGCTGCGCTCATACCTCTGACTGCCGGAGCGATGATGCTTGCCTCGGCGCAGGAGGCGAGGGCTGACTTCCGTGTCTGCAATGGAACGCAATCGCTCGTCGGCGGCGCGATCGGGTACCGCACAGAGGAAGGCTGGGTGACGGAAGGCTGGTGGCAGATCCCCGCCAATTCCTGCGCCACCCTGATCGAGGGTCAGCTCGGATCTCGTTACTATTACCTCTACGCAGAGGACGCCGGCGGCGGTGGCCGTTGGGCCGGTGACATCAACATGTGTGTCGCCGACAATGAATTCCGCATTGTCGGTGTCGAGGACTGTTTCGCCCGTGGTTTCCAG
>JAHJUC010000674.1 GCA_018829385.1 Alphaproteobacteria bacterium | reverse complement strand
GGGTTTCGCCGCCATTCACATCGAGCCACCCGGCCTGGAAAACCTGATCGCAGGAGCAGGTGTCGGCGGTAAATTCGGCGACGGCAGACTGGCCGGGTTTCATGTTCCGGGCGAGCCAGTTGGCGCTCCAGGTCGCGCCATCGTCCTCACTGGTGTAGAAGCCGGTCAAGGTATTCTCTGCGGTGTCGTTGTGGATCGTGAACACGCATTCGGATCCGGTCTGAGCCAGGGCTCCTGTTGCCGATACGAATGAAGCGAAAGTCAGGGCGGCGCTTAAATTGAGAAGTTTCATGGGATTCCCCGTGGTGGTTGTCATTCGGGCCTTCGGTGCGTTTACGTCACTGTTCGTGGGCCATCTGCCGCTGCATTTTGTTCGATGTTAAGATCCGGAAGCTGGAACGTCTGTCTGCAAGCCGCGCCGCGCGCTGGCAAGCTTCGGTCAGTCGAAGCGGATCAGCGCGCGCCACGATCTCGGCCATCCGCTCGCGCCGGTCAAGCTCATTCTTCAAAAGGCACAGGGTTCCCGCAATTCACACCGTTGCCAGGCGTCTTTGGAGCAATCCGGCCGGCCGGTCGCGAACCGGTTTCAAGCTGACAATTGATGCCCGATCTGTCTGCAGTCGCTGCCGGGCTGCCGCCATGGGCTTCCGCTGGAATGTGACTCCATTGCGGCCCGGTTGCCTTGAAATCTTCACAGTGAATTTCGGAACGCAGAGGGGCTTGCAGCGTTGATCGATCAGGATCGGCGCGTTGGCAAAGGCCTGTCAGATGCCGCGCAAACTGCCGATCTCAACTGGAACCCTTGGCTTCTGTCATCCTAAAGGAGAAACGCATGTCCACACTCACCAAGGAAACCACCTCTGTGATCGGCAGCGACAGGGTCGCTGGCACCGAGGTCTATGATCGCTCCGGGCAACACATCGGTTCGATCGAAAAAGTCATGATAGAAAAGGTTGGCGGCAAGGTGTCCTATGCCGTGCTGAGCTTCGGCGGCTTCTTTGGCATCGGCGACGATCACTATCCGTTGCCCTGGGAAAAGCTGCAATATGACGAGGACCTGGGCGGCTACCGCGCGGATATCACCAAGAAGCAGGTGGAAGGCGCGCCGAAATACCGTGCAGGTTCAGACTTCGACTGGAAGCCCTCGACCCAAGAGCGGCTGTATGCCCATTATGGCAACCCGCCTTACTGGCGCTAAGCAATCGGTGGGCGATACCTGGCGCCCAAATCTCAGTATTTGCACGCCAGGTCGGTAGACTGACCTGAAGCGCGACCGCCGAACCGTTCGGCGGTCGATTCGTCTGCGGCAATCGCATTCTCATGCCAGGGCGCTCGCATCCTCGCGCTTGGCGATCTTGTGGTTGTCCTCGGTCAGTCCAGCCTTCCAGTAGCTGGAGATGTAGAGATTGCCGCTGTCCAGGCCGCGCTCGGTGCGGAAGTAATCGCGCAGTTGCCGCATGACGGTGAATTCGCAGGCGGCCCAGACCGAGGGACGCCCATCGCGCCAGCCAACGGCCCGGACGCGTTCGATCAACGCAGAGTCAGCCCGGCCGGGATGCGGATTGATGACCCACTCGATGCCCAGATGCGGTGGTTTCTGCAAGTCCTGGATGTCGGCCTGATCGATGATTTCGATCACGGCGGTGCCGCTGGCCGTGTCGGGGAGCAGTTCGAGATTGCCGGAGATCGCCGGCAGCGCGGTCATGTCTCCGACCAGCAGGTACCAGTCCGCGCCGGGATGGACGAGCTTGCGCGGACCCGGGCCGCCGACCATGATTGTGTCGCCGGCCTGGGCATTCATGGCCCAGAGCGTCGCGGGGCCGCGTTCCTCGTGCAGGGCGAAATCCACGTCGATCTCATCAGTGCGGTGGGAGCGGACCGTGTAGGTGCGGACCACTTCGCGTCCGGCGGCCGCATCCGGTACTCGGAGCTTGACATAGGCGCTGGTCTGGTCGGCCGGGAAATCCGCCATTCCGGCGCCGCCGAGCGTGACCCTCAGCATGTTGGGTGTCACCTGCCGCTTGGCGATCACATCGAGTTGCCTTGGTTCGGGTCGGACCATGTCCATGCTCCTGAGGTTCAAACTTCGGGAGCCTGTCTAGCAGATCTTTCTCAAAATAACATGAGTAAAATACTCATATATCATGCAAGGCCGACATTGGGCCGGTCGATGATCTCGCGCAGGGCGAAACTGGAGTTGATCTTGACCACGTGGGGCAGGGCGGACAGCCAGTCGCGGTGGATGCGCTCGTAGTCCTCGAGATCGCGGGCGGCGATGCGCAGGATGTAGTCATACTCGCCGCTCATCAGGTAGCAGACCAGGACATTGGGGCAGCGCTTTACCGCGGCCTCGAATTCGGCAAGGGTCTTGGCGAACTGGCCGGACAGCGAAATATGCACGATCGCGATCATCCGGTAATCGAGCGCCTTGTGCGACAATCGCGCGTGGTAGCCCTTGATGACGCCGGATTTCTCCAGAATGTCGAGCCGCCGGGAGCAGGCCGAGGCGGACAGGCCGACTCGTTCCGCCAGCGCCGCGTTGGAGATTCGCCCTTCACTCTGAAGCGTCTTCAATATGGCAGTATCGAGTGCATCCAGCGTGTTCATGTGTGGAATATCCGAAAAATAGTTTACTTCATGCAAGAATATTCGAAGCGGGCGCTCCGGACAAGGCCAGTTTGCAAGGACATTTCAGGTCGGAAATGGTTGAATTGGCTGCATTGAAACCTGATCTGGCGCTCAAAGCGCCATTCAACGCTCGGAGGAGACGTCAATGCGCGTAGGCTGCCCCAAGGAAATCAAGAACCACGAGTATCGCGTCGGCCTGACCCCCGGCGCCGTGCGCGAATACGTGGCGCATGGCCACGAGGTGATTGTCGAGACCAAGGCAGGCATGGGCATCGGCGAGGATGACGCGGCCTATCAGTCAGCCGGCGCCAAGATCGTCGGCAGCGCCAGGGAAGTCTTCGAGCGCTCGGACATGGTGGTCAAGGTCAAGGAACCGCAGCCGTCCGAATGGATTCAACTGCGTGAAGGCCAGCTGCTCTACACCTATCTTCACCTGGCTCCGGATCCGGACCAGACCAAGGGCCTGCTCGAGTCGGGCTGCACCGCGGTTGCCTATGAAACCGTAACCGACGATCGCGGCGGCCTGCCGCTGCTGGCGCCGATGTCGGAAGTGGCTGGCCGCCTGGCGATCCAGGCCGGCGCCACCTCGCTGCAGAAGGCCAATGGCGGCCGCGGCATTCTTCTGGGCGGCGTACCCGGCGTGCTGCCGGCCAAGATCACCGTCATCGGCGGCGGCGTGGTCGGCCTCAATGCGGCCAAGATGGCTGTCGGCCTTGGCGCAGACGTGACCATCCTCGACCGCTCGCTGCCGCGCCTGCGCCAGCTGGACGACATCTTCAACGGCCGGGTTCACACCCGCTATTCGACCATCGAGGCGCTGGAAGAAGAAGTCTTCTCGGCCGACGTGGTGGTCGGCGCCGTGCTCATCCCGGGGGCCGCGGCACCGAAGCTCGTCACCCGCGAAATGCTCTCGGGCATGAAGAAGGGCTCGGTGATCGTCGATGTCGCCATCGACCAGGGCGGCTGCTTCGAAACCTCGCACGCCACCACCCATGCGGAACCGACCTACGAGGTCGACGGCGTGATCCATTATTGTGTCGCCAACATGCCGGGCGCCGTGCCGATCACCTCGGCGCACGCGCTCAACAACGCGACGCTGCAGTATGGCCTGATGCTGGCCGACAAGGGTCTCAAGGCGATTGCCGAAGACCGGCACCTGCGCGCGGGCCTGAATGTCCATCGTGGACGGATCACCAGCCGTCCGGTGGCCGATGCGCTCGGTTACGAACTGGCCGATCTCGATCAGGTGCTGAAGGTGGCGTAATCGCCTGCACCCGACATGCTCCGTGGGCTTGTCCACAGGCCCGGCCCGTCCGCATCAGCTGATGCGGGCGGGCTTTTTGTTGCGCGGCTGCCCGGCTCAGGCTTCCGCGCTCGGAACGGCCTTGCAATGATAGCAATTGTTGCGTGACGAGCGGATGTGGACGGCCGTCACCCCTGGTGCGCCGAGCAATTCCTCGATACGGGCCGGAATGGCGTCGCGGGCGGTTACTCCGCCGGTTCCATAGACGATGCGCTCGTCGGCATCATAGCCGCGCAGAATGTAGTCCGGACTTGTCAGGAAAGCCGGCAACCCGTCGGGTTCGATCCTGCCGGGGGTGCAGCTGTCGGCGTGGAGGAACACCGGGCCGGTTTCCGCATAGGCGTGCAGCCGGGTGAACGGCCGCCAGGCGACGACCAGATAGGGTTCGTCCCGGCCGACCATCCGCATGCAGCGCCGGCACGGCACGCCGGCTCCATCGGAGATACGGCGCTCGGGCGTGTTGCCGTAGGAATCGGTGCCGCCCGAGCGGAAACGGGCGGCGGTTGCGTCGTCCATGGGTTCGAAGCTGAAAGACATTGTTTCCTCGCATGGTGGGTTATCACAATGCGAGTTTTCTGATGCGCGTGCAGGCCGCGCGCCACCCGATTTCAGCCGAAGCTCTCGCTTTCGGCCTTTACCATGGCAAGAATCTCGTCATCGGCCAGCGGCCGGATGATGGCCTGGTTCTGGCTCACCGGCTCGAAACCCATCTTCTGATAGAGCGGAAGGGCGGCGGGGTGATCGAGCGTGTTGGTCGAGACGATGACGCGGGCAGGGGTGGTCGACCAGGCGGTGGTCAGCGCCTGGCCAAGCATCCATTCGCCAAGGCCGCGTTTGCGCACATGGCCCATCAGGCCGAAATAGGACAGCTCGACGGTGGATTCCTCGAGATCGGCCAGCTCGAAAAATCCCGCCGGGGCGCCGTCGACGCTCAGCACGAAGATCCGGGTGGTTTTGGCATGCACGATTTTCGACAGCTGCTCGTCGGTCATGCGCAGGCGGGCGACCCAGTTCCATTCCCGGCCGACCTGCCACTGCAGATAACGATAGAAATGCAGCGGGATGCTGGTTGCCTTCATCAATGTCGCATGAAGGTTGACGGGTAGGGGCGTGATGGCCCGCGGCCTGCGGGTCATTTCCAGATGGGTAACGGTCGCCTTGAGCGATTTCGGTTTTGCTGCCTTGGCCATCTCATGCCTCTCCCGTGACGATGGGCGTGTCATCGCGGCCGCCCCACTCGGACCAGGAACCGTCGTAAAGCGTGTTGTCGCGGTGTCCGATCGATTGCAGCGCCAGCGTGATCACCGCCGCGGTCACGCCGGAACCGCAGGTGGTGACCACAGGCTTGTCGAGATCGAGCCCGGCAGCCTGCAGCGCCAGGCGGAGGTCCTTGAGCGGCTTCAGCCTGCCGCCTTCGGACAGGTTTATGAAGGGCACGTTGCGGGCGCCGGGCATGTGGCCGGAGCGCATGCCCGGACGCGGTTCGGCTTCGACCCCGGTAAAGCGGCCCGGTCCGCGCGCGTCGGCGATCTGGGACGCGCGGCTTTCGACGATCGACTTCATCTGCTCGAAACCGGTGATCGCGGGCGAATTCAGCGTGGCGGTGAAGCGAGACGGCGAGGGCGTGGCCGGATCGCCGGTTTCCACCGGCAGCCGCTGTGCCTTCCAGGCATCGAAGCCGCCGTCGAGCACGTAAGTGTTGGCAGCGCCGAAAATGCGCAGCAGCCACCAGACCCGGGGCGCGGTGAACATTCCGGGGCCGTCATAGACCACGATCGTGTCGGTTTCGGCGAGACCGAGCGCTCCGGCGGCTCGGGCGAAATCCGCTTCGCCGGCAATCGTGTGCGGCAAGTCGGAAGCGGGGTCGACGATCTTGTCCTGATTGAAGAAGACGGCGCCGGGAATGCGCGAAGCTGCATATTCGGCCGCGCCGTCGCGGTTCTGCGCCGGCAGATACCAGGAGGCATCGACGATCTTGAGGCCGGGTTGGCCCAGCGATTTCGCCAGCCACTCAAATGAAACCACAAACGGGCTCTGGTCGGCGGTATCGGTCATGACAATGTCCTTGCAAGCAGCGTGGCGGGAGATACGGCAATTCGGCGCCGGATCGGATCGCATGTTACGCCATGGCCGAACGCTATCGCAATGTCAGGCGCGGAATGCCGCCGGGGATATCGGCAAAAAACCCGCGTCGTGACGCCCGCATGAATGCACATGCCGGGGTGTCCCGGATCAATAGAGGGAGGAAGGCCGATAGATCCTGGCCTCGTCGAAAAGGATCGAAACGGTTTCGGTCCCTGTGTCCGAGGTTGAATCGTCGCTTTCTTCCGTCTCGTCCCCGGCGTCCTCAAGCAGAGTCAGGGCTGTATCGGCGTCAGTGCGGCCCGAACCGTCGCGTGGCGAGGCGCCGCGAGGACCTTGGCCGCCGCCTGCCGGACCATCGGGGCGGAGCCCCTTGGGCATGGCTGCCTGATCGGTGGAAAGAAACGCGGTGACGCGGTTGGAG
>JAHJUC010000673.1 GCA_018829385.1 Alphaproteobacteria bacterium | reverse complement strand
GCGATCACCTGGTCGAACGGCGCCCGCCCGTCATGGCGGACGAGATCGTCGGGATCCTTGCCCGGCGGCAGCACCGCGATCCTGAGCGAGCGCCCGGGCGCGATATGCGGCAGCGCCAGATCGACAGTGCGGTGGGCGGCGCGCTGGCCGGCCTCGTCGCCGTCGAAGCACAGAACCGGCTGCGGCGTCACCCGCCAGAGCAGCTTGAGCTGGTTTTCGCCCAGCGCCGTGCCGAGCGGCGCGACCACATTGTCGATGCCGGCCTGCGCCAGCGCAATGACGTCCATGTAACCCTCGACCACGATCAGCGTGCCGTCGGGACCACAGGCGCGCCGGGCGCGGGCGTAGTTGTAAAGCACGTTGCCCTTGTGGAAGAGCTCGGTCTCGTTGGAATTGAGATACTTGGCCGGCGCGCCCGGCGCCAGCGCCCGGCCGCCAAAGGCGATCACCCGCTCGCGCGCCGACAGGATCGGAAACATGATGCGGTCGCGGAAGCGGTCGTAGGAGACGGCGATCTCGGGACCGTGCACCACCAGGCCGCAGGCCTCGATCTGGTCCTTGTCGACGCCGCGCGAGGCCAGGTGCTCCTTGAGCGCGCTGCGGCTGTCGGCGCTGTAGCCGAGCCGGAAGGCGGCGATCGTCCGCCCCGACAGCCCGCGGTCGCGCAAATAGGCCCTGGCCTTGGCGCCCTGCGGGCCCTGCAGCTGGGTCTCGAAGAACGAGGCCGCCATTTCCATGACATCCTCGAGGCTGGCGCGCTGGCGCTCGCGCCGCGCCTCCTGAGGGTCCTGCACCGGCATCGGGATGCCGGCCATGTCGGCCACGCGCTGCACCGCTTCGGGAAAATTCAGGCTTTCGAGCTCGGTGAGAAACTTGAAGTGATCCCCCGACACGCCGCAGCCGAAGCAATGATAGCGGCCCTTGCGGTCCTCGCAGTGAAACGAGGGCGATTTCTCGCCATGGAACGGGCAGCAGGCCCACCAGTCACCGCGCGAGGTGTTGGTTTTCTTCCGGTCCCAGGTCACATGCCGGCCGATCACGTCCGAGATCGGAACGCGTTCGCGGATGTCGTCAAGAAAGGACGGTGAAAACCGCAAGTTCGGCACGCCTCCGGGCGCTGGGCAGCAACGGGTTGAAGATCACGTCTATATAGGCATGGCCACAGGCGCTGGCAAAGACCTTGGCGCCTCACTCCCCGTTATGCACACCGGCCGGGCCGCCGACGATCCGTTATCGCACTTTGTCCGCAAAAAATCACCGATCCCTAAAAATTTACGCATATTAGAAAAAACCAATAAATCATTTGCCCTTACAAATTGCCCGAAGCAATGGAAACGTAAACCGCGGTCATGATGCCGCCGGCCATTGCCAAGCCGCAAGAACCGGCATGTCCAGGGAAATTTCAAGCGAGTGCGGGCCGGCGATATGCCGGATTTGAGCCTCGAGGCGGCGTCCATGGCTAAAAAGACGATACAGTACGGCATCGGCACCAACTCCCTGGAATTCAGGCTGACAGCGATCTACGTCGCCCTGGCGGCCGTTTGCCTGGCCCTTGCGACCATGCCGTTTCTTTCCGAACACAGCGTATCGGACCTGGCGCTCCACATGAAAATGGCGCTTGCCGGTCTCATCGCGACGGCGATCCTGATGGCCCTGATGAGCCGCAGGGTGACCGGGCCGATCCGGAATCTGACCGACGTCGCCAGGAAGGTCGCGGAGGGTCGACTGGACGTGAACGTGCCGGTCGACTGTTCCTGCGAAATCGGCGAGCTTGGCGCCAGCATGCGCACCATGGTCGGCCGCTTGCAGGCATCGACGACCGAAAACCGTCAACTGGCCAATCACGACCTCATCACCGGCCTCCCCAACCGGCACCGGTTCCAGACCCTGCTTGAGCAACAGACCGGCTTCGTCGACGCCGACGGAACAGCGGCGAGCGGATCGGTTTTCTTTATCGACGTGATTGACCTGCGCAAGGTCAACGACCGGTTCGGCCACGAGACTTCCGACCAGCTTCTCAGGACGATCGCCAGCCTGCTGGTCGAGGCCTCGCCCTGCAACGGCCATGGCGCAAACCTTCGCAACTCGGGCAGCGACGAGGCCGTCCGCGAACCGGTCCTGGCGCGGTTTGGGGGAACGGAACTGGTGCTGTCAGTGCCAGGCCTGACCGACCCGGCCGGGATCGCGGCGGTGGCAAACCGGCTGCACACCGCGCTGGCAGGCGGCGTCAAGGCCTCCGGGCGCCAGTTTTATCCCGCCATCGCCATCGGCATCGCCCGCTACCCGCAGGATTCGGCGTCGGCCACCAAGGTCACGCAATACGCGGCCCTTGCCTGCAACAATTCCATGGCTCTTTCGGAAGCGGCGAAGATCGCCCTGTTTCAACCCTGGATGATCGAGGTCATCAAGTCCCGCGAAACCATGGAGCGCGACCTGCGCACCGCCATCGCCGATGGCCAGTTCGAGGTCTATTACCAGCCCAAGGTCAGTGCGCTTGACTGGACCGTGACAGGCGTCGAAGCGCTGGTCCGGCTCAATCACCCGGAGCGCGGCGTCGTCGGACCCGGCGATTTCATAGAGATTGCCGAGATGACCGGGCTTATCGGTGACATCGGCCTGATCGTGCTGGAGGAAGCCGTCTCCCAGTGCGCCGAATGGCACCGCGCCGGCCAGTCGACCGAAGTCTCGATCAATGTCTCCATCGAGCAGTTCAGGAATACAGGGTTCTCGAAGCTGGTCATCGCCATACTCGAGGAACATCGATGCCCGGCCGATCTCATCACCATCGAGATCACCGAAACGATCGCTCATACCAACATCGCCGGCGTCACCGACCATATCAAGGCGCTGAGGGCTGTAGGGGTCCGTATCGCCATAGACGACTTTGGCACGGGGTACTCGAACCTGGCGCAACTCAGCGGCCTGAAGTTCGATATTCTGAAAGTCGATCGCTCATTCGTCTCCGGCATCGACAGCGAGGGCAAGACACGCGAAGTGTCCAGGGCCATCATCCAGCTGGGCAAGAATCTCGGATGCCGGGTCGTGGTCGAGGGAACGGAAACCCCGGGGCAAGTGGCCGCGGCCGCGCAGCTTGGATGCCATGAAATCCAGGGTTTCTTCTTCTCCAAGCCGATGAAGCGCTGCGACTTCGACGCGTGGAAAGACCTCAGAACCCGAAATCCGGTGCAGGACGCATTTCACCGGGCAGCTGCCGGCGGCGGCCTCATGCAGGTACCGGCGGCGCAGGACAGGCTGGCTGCAAGCTAGTCAGCGGCCGGCCTGTCCTATTTGAACAGGCCGAGCCGTATCGCGTAGACCACGGCCTGGGTCCGGTTGGAACAACCCAGCTTCTTGGTCGCAATCGTGGCGTAGTGATTGACCGTGTGTTCCGACAGTCCGGTGATCCGTGCGATCTCCGGACTGGTCTTGCCTTCGGCGGTCCATCTGAGAATTTCGACTTCCCGGTCATTGAGAACCGACTTCGCCGCATGATCGGCCATGCTGATCCGGGAGATCTGTTCGATCAGCATGGTGGCGAACAGCGACAGCGTCGACAACTCCTCCGTCGACAGCGGATCACGGTCGCCCATGAAGGACACCGCGTGGCGCAGGCCGTGAGTGTCATGGACCGGAAAATACACGCCCATCGTCAGCTCGAAGCGGCCAAACAGCTCGTTGGCGCTTTCCGGCTCTTCGCCTGGACGTTTGCTGTTGACATCCCCGACCTTGAAAACGAGCGGCGTGATCTGCTTGCGCAACTGGTCCAGGATCGGACTGTTCCTGGCAAGACCCAACCGGTCGTAACCTGCGATCAGTTCCGGCGGCCAGCTCGAGATCGTCGCCATGCTGGCAATCGAGCTGTCGTCACCCGAGGTCGCCGAAGGCAGGGTGATCACCGAAAAATAGCGAAACCCGTAGCTCAGGCACACCTTGCGCAGCACCTGCATGGCATCGAAGATGGTCCGGATGTCCCGGATCACGTCGAATGGCTGGGTGGAAAAGGCAGGGTT
>JAHJUC010000672.1 GCA_018829385.1 Alphaproteobacteria bacterium | reverse complement strand
CAGGTCGGTGCGGCTCTTGAACGACCAGTCGCGCCAGGGCGCGATGATCTTGATGTCCGGGTTGAGCGCATAGGCCGACAGCTCGAAGCGGATCTGGTCATTGCCCTTGCCGGTGGCGCCGTGCGCGATGGCGTCGGCGCCAGTTTCGCGGGCGATCTCGACCAGCCGCTTGGAGATCAGCGGGCGGGCGATGGAGGTGCCGAGCAGGTAGACGCCTTCATAGACTGCGTTGGCGCGGAACATCGGGAAGACGAAATCGCGGACGAATTCCTCGCGGACATCCTCGATGTAGATATTCTTGTCGGGGATGCCGAGCATCTCGGCCTTCTTGCGCGCCGGCTCGAGCTCCTCGCCCTGGCCGAGATCGGCGGTAAAGGTGACGACTTCGGCGCCGAACTCGGTCTGCAGCCATTTGAGAATGATCGAGGTGTCGAGGCCGCCGGAATAGGCGAGAACGACTTTCTTGACGTCCTTGTGCGATGCCATGGATACTGTCTTCCTGTTTTGATGCTTTGCCCGCAAGGGCCACGAATTTGCCGCACTTTTAGCCGGTTTACAGCGCCATGCAAGGGTTAAGCCTGCTGAGGCACATCGAGCCCGGCGGCATTGCATCCGGGGACGAATCGCCCCACGCAATGTCCCGCCAGCCGTTGATCGACACCAAAGGAGACGAGAATGAGCCATTTACAGTCGGTAATGGAGATGGGCAACGTCGCGGTTGTGACCGGGGCAGCCTCGGGCATCGGCCTTGCCGCCGCCAGGACCTTTGCCACCCGCGGCATGTGCGTCGTTCTGGCCGACGTCGACAGGGACAGGCTTGCGGAAGCGCGGGCAGCGGTGGCGTCCGTCTCCGAAAATCCGGACCCCGATGTCGTGTCCATCGAAACCGATGTCAGCGATATCGAGGCGGTGAGCGCGCTGGAGCGGACGGTTCTGGAACGGTTCGGCCGGGTGCATCTTTTGATGAATAATGCCGGCATCCAGCCCGGCAGCAGCATGTTTGGCGCACAGGTCAACTGGGACAATGTGCTCAAGGTCAATCTCAACGGCGTGATCAACGGAACCCGGGTCTTCGGGCTGAACATGATCGCGCATGGCGAACCGGCCATGATCATCAACACCGGTTCGAAACAGGGCATCACCACGCCGCCGGGCGATCCAGCCTACAATGTCGCCAAGGCCGGGGTGAAGGCTTTCACCGAAGCGCTGCAGCACGAGTTGCGCAACATGCCGGATTGCCGGGTCAGCGCCCATCTTCTCATTCCCGGCTTCGTCTACACGCCGCTGACGGCGCGGGGCCGGGCCGAAAAGCCGGAAGCCGCCTGGACCCCGGAGCAGACGGTCGATTTCATGATGGACAGTCTCGAGCGGGGCGACTTCTACATTCTCTGCCCGGACAACGATGTCGACCGCGCCACCGACGAAAAGCGCATTGCCTGGGCGGCGGGTGACATCATCGAGAACCGGCCGCCGTTGTCGCGCTGGCACCCGGACTGGGCGGACAGGTTCAAGGCCTTTCTCAAGCAGTAGGGCCGGTCCGGGGCGGCTTCCGGGCTTTTGGAACACATGTTCCGGGCGGAGACTGGAAAGTGCGGATTGGCCGGGAGAGGAAACTGGCATAAGACAGTTTCCTCTCGATCTGGATCACCACCATGCTGACAAGTTTCATCCCCGGACTGCCCGTCCTTGCCGCCTTCAGCTTCGCCGTGCTGCTGCTGGCAATCACGCCCGGCCCGGACATGACGCTGTGGATGAGCCGGACTATCCGCGACGGGCGGGCCGTCGGCCTGATGACCCTGCTCGGCACCAATCTCGGGATTGCCGTTCACACGCTGCTGGTGGCCTTCGGCGTGTCGGCGCTGATCGTGGCCTCGCCGGTGGCTTTCCTAGCGCTCAAGACCGGCGGCGCCGGCTACCTGCTCTGGCTTGCCATCCAGGCCGTGCGCAACCGCTCGGTGCTCTCGGTCAAGGCTTCGGGCAAGAGCGACGCGTCGATGGGAAAGGCCTTTCTCAACGGCCTGTGGGTCAATCTTCTCAACCCGAAGGTCATCATCTTCTTCATGACTTTCCTGCCGCAATTCGTCAGCGTCAACGATCCGCATGTGACGGGAAAACTGATCTTTCTCGGGGTGCTGTCGATCCTCGTCGCGCTGCCGGTCGCCATCCTCGTGGTGTTCGGCGCCAACGGGCTGGCCGACTGGCTCAGGCGCAAGCCGCAGGTGATGCGGGTCGTCGACTATGTCTT
>JAHJUC010000094.1 GCA_018829385.1 Alphaproteobacteria bacterium | reverse complement strand
GGCAAGAACGGGGCCGAAGACCTCTTCCCGGGCAAGCCGGTCTTCCGGATGGACACCGGCCACGATCGTGGGCGCCATGTAGAAACCGCCAGTTTCCTCGAGAATGCGGGTACCGCCGGTGACGATCCGGCGTCCGGCCTGGCGGGCTTCCGCAACGAAGGCCAGGTTCTGTTCGAGCTGGGCTTGCGAGTTGATCGCGCCGGCGCTTGTGGCCGGGTCAAGCGGATCCCCAACCTTCATTACGTTTGCGACCGCTGCGAGCTTGTCAACAAAGGCTTCGTGGATGCCGCGCTCCACCAGGATGCGCGACCCGGCGATGCAGACCTGGCCGGAATTGCGGAAGATGCCGTTGGCGGAGACCTTCGCAGCCTCGTCGAGATCCGGCGCGTCGGCAAAGACAATGTTCGGGGACTTGCCGCCGAGCTCGAGATAGACGCGCTTGAGATTGGACCGCGCCGACGCCTCGAGCAACCGCCGCCCCGTCGCGCCCGATCCGGTGAAGACCAGGACATCGACATCGCGGGATTCGGCGATTGCCGCGCCGACGACGTGACCCTCGCCCGTCACCACATTGAGCACACCGGCCGGCATTCCCGCGTCGAGTGCCAGTTCGGCGATGCGCAGCAGGGTCAGAGAAGCGGTTTCCGCCGGCTTGAGCACCACCGTGCAGCCGGCCGCCAGGGCGGGGCCGAGTTTCCAGGCGCCGATCATCAGCGGAAAGTTCCAGGGCACGATCGCTCCCACCACGCCCGCGGGCTCGCGGTGGACAAGGCCCAGCGCCGCAGGCCCGGTCGGGGCGATTTCGCCGTGCAGCTTGTCCGCCGCCTCGGCATAATACCGGATCGTGGCGGCGGCCGACAGCGGTTCGGCCTTCAACGCCATGCCGATCTCGGTTCCATTGTTGCGGACGCCGAGAACGGCAATCTCCATGGCGTGAACCTCGATCAGATCGGCCCATCGCAGCAGCACCGCCTTGCGCGCGGCGGGCGCCAGATCCGACCAGCGGCCATCATCGAAGGCCCGCCTGGCGGCGGAAATCGCGGCTTGCGCGTCATCGCCGGTTCCGCGCGGCATCGTGGTCAGCATGCGGCCGTCGGCCGGCGAGATCACGTCCATGGTGGCGCCGTCGGACGCCGCCCGCCGTTCGCCGTCGATGAGGTGTGCGGCCGGCGCCACCGCTGTTGACCGGAGGGACGCAAGTTCAGTGAGATCCATTTCGGAACAATCCGTATCGGTTTATTATATACACCAGTGTTTCAAATATTGTGTCGCGCTTCGCCTCTGATGTCAATCGGGCGGGTGCGGCTCTGCTGTCGGATAAGGGATCACTTCCCGAAAAGAACCCGTCAAACCGCTGCCGTACACGCCATGTGCGGTCGTTCTCTTCGGGCTGCCGCCGGCAGGTTCAGGCCGATCCGTCCGGCAGCAATGCCAGGGTTCTTCTGACGGTTTCCGCATAGCCGGTCGGTTGCTTTCCTCCGGTTCCGGACGTGATGACCTGCGCCGCGCGGAGCACCGCGCCGACGATCTTGCCGCGCAACGCTTCCGTCATGCGGTGCGAGGGCGTCGCCACGGCAAGGGCTCCGCAAGCGAGCCCGGTCTTGTCGAAATAGGGGGCCGCGATGCCATAGACGTCGATCTCGTTGGTCTGGTCGGTCTCCCCGAACCCGGTCTGCCGCGCGGTCTCGATCAGCGCACTGAGCCTGCCGGGATCGGTGAGCGTGAAAGATGTCTTGCCGTCAAGCGGGCCCGTCAGCACGCGGGCCGACAGCTCTTCGGTGCCGAAGGCTAGCGTGGCGATGCCGGAGGCCGTGGCATGGAACGGCAGGACCTCGCCGACAACCAGGGAAACCCGGTTTGCCTTGCTGCTTTCGCAGATTCCGACCGTCGCCAGCGCACGGCCCGAAATCAGCGAAGCGTGGGCGGTTTCGCCGGTTTCCTGTGCCAGCCGATCGAGTTCCGGCTGCAGCACCGAGGCAAAGGGAAAGGCCTTCTCCCTGATTCGCGCCAGGCGCAGGATGCCGGCGCCCAGCCGGTAGAGTTTCGTGTCGTGGCGCTGCTCCACCAGGCCTGCATCGGCCATCACGCTCAGCATCCGGTGCACCGTTGCCTTGTCGAGCCCGGACCTGCGGGCAAGGTCCGACAGGCCGAGTTCGGGCTCGTTCTCAGAGAAATGATCGAGCAGGGTCAGAGCCTTGGCGACTGTCGAAGACATGCGGTTTCCTTCCGGGTCCGGGCGTCCAGGCGCAACGCGGCAACGTTTTGTTGACAACATCGAAGCGCCTTGCCAATATATGAACTACTGTTGACAATAATGAACCAGAGGGAAACGTCAATGAACTATGCAACTTTTTTTGCAGGCACTGCGCTTTTGGCAGCAGCGCTCGCCATGCCCGCCGCGCCGGCACTGGCCGAGTATCCCGACCGTCCGGTCAGTTTCGTGGTGCCGTTCCCGCCGGGCGATCTTGAAGACGTGCTCACCCGCATGATCGCGGAAGACTTCGAGGCCGAATACGGCGTTGCCGCGGCCGTGGTGAACCGGCCGTCCGACGGCGGGCCGTTTCCGGGCGCCGCAACGGTCGCAACCGCGCCTGCGGACGGCTACACCATCGGCTCCTTCGTGGTCGACATCCCCGTCGTTGGTCCCGAAGTCGGCGTGCCGGGCCTCAATCCGGACCCGTTCGAGCCGCTGGGGATTTTCCTGACCTACCCCTTCGTGATCGCCGCCAGCAGCGACAAGCCGTACGCAACCATGCAGGAGCTTGCAGCCTATTCCAAGGAAAACGGCCAGGTGCTGGGCCATTTCGGCGCCTTCCTTTTGCCGACACAGGCGACCTTTGCCGCGGCGAAGGAGCTGGGATTTGAATGGAAGGCGGAAGCATCGGCGGATGCGCTTGACTGCAATTCGCTGGCTTCGGGTGACTTCGACGTGATCAACACCACCATCCAGCAGGTGCTGCCGTGCCTCGACAAGGTGAACATCCTCGCCACCATCACCGAGAGCCCGATCTCGGTCGTTCCGGATGCGCCTACGCTGGCCTCCATCGCTCCGGCCCTGAACATTTCGCTGTGGAACGGCCTGTTCGTGCACAAGGACACGCCACAGGACGTGCGAGATAAGATCATCGCCTCGGCCGAGAAGACCATGGCCTCGGAGCGCGCCCTGAACCTTGCGTCGCAAACCGGCGCGATCGTCTACTGGATGAATGCGGCCGATTCCGCAGCGCGGATCAAGTCGGACATCGAGGTGTCGGCACGCATCAACGCGATGATCGCCCAGTAGGGCAACGTCTGCCAGGCCGGCTGCCCGACGTGCAGCCGGTCACATCCCTGTTCCTGTTCGTCTCTTTGCGTGGCTCCCGCGTCCTGTCATGACGCTGGCCCACCTCAATTGCGGGGCACACCTGATGGCTGACGATGTCAGCGAAGAACCTCACGTCTTTCCGCTCGGCCGCAAGCCCGGCGAGATGCTTTTTTGCACCATCATGCTCGTCATCGGCGGTCTCCTGATCGCGGCGATCGGATGGGAGACGACCTGGCTCGAGGGCAAGCGCCTTTCTGCTCAGCCACGATTCTGGCCGACGCTCTCGCTGAGCGGTGTCGTCCTCTTTGCCGGTCTGAACTGGCTGTCGCGAAGCAAGGTCGAGCGCACGCCGGGCCGCTGGACGGAAGCCGGCATCTGGCTGCGCTCACTCGAATTTATCGGCTGGTATCTTCTGTATGTCTGGGCAATTCCGATCATCGGCTATCTGCCGGCGACCGTGATTTTCTGCACTGGCCTGACATTGCGGCTCGGCTACAGGGGCAGGGCAGTGTGGGCGGCAATCGGTTTTGCGCTTTTCGTCGTTCTGTTCTTCAAAAGCGCGATGAATGTGAAGATCCCAGGCGGCGCGCTGTATCAACTGGCGCCTGAAGGGCTTCGCTACATCCTCCTCCGTTACTTCTGAGGCATCATGGAACTGCTTTTATCGAGTATCGACCTTATTGCGCGCTGGGACGTCATGGCGGCGCTGCTGATCGGCTCGATCGGCGGCGTGATCGTTGGCGGACTTCCGGGTGTCGGCGCTGCGGTGGCCATCGCCATCGTCCTGCCGGTCACCTTCTCGCTCGAACCGATCGTCGGACTGACGGCGCTCCTTGGCATCTACGGCTCGTCGATGTTTGGCGGAGCGATCCCGGCGATCCTGGTCAACACGCCCGGCACCCCGGTCAACGCCCTGACCACCTATGACGGATATCCGATGACGCTGCGGGGTGAGGGGCGAAGGGCGTTGAGCCTTGCCTACTCGGCCTCGTTCTACGGGGCGATCTTCTCCATCGTGGCGCTGATGTTCCTGGCGCCGGTGCTGGCGAGCATCGCGCCGATGTTCGGATCGCGCGAGATTTTTGTGGCGGCACTTCTGGGCATCACCCTTGTCATCATCACCCATCGCGGACAGGTTCTGGCCGCGGCGATGCTGGCGTCTATCGGCATCTTCCTGCAGACCATCGGCATCGAACCCAGCGCCTATACGCAGCGCTTCACCTTCGGGCTCGGCTGGCTGCAGTCCGGCATCAACCTGATTGTCGTGGTCCTGGGGCTGTTCGCGGTCAGTCAGGCGCTGGTCCTGTTCATGGACAAGGACAAGTCCATCAAACTGCCGAATGTGGGAAGGCCAAAGATCCTGGAGCAGGTCCGTGACTTCTGGATCTACAAGCGGGTTGCCACCGTCGGATCCGGCTTCGGGGTCATCTGCGGCATGATCCCGGGCGTTGGCGAATTCATGTCGCAGTTCATGTCCTACGCCTATGCGCAACGGACATCCAAGACGCCGGAGCTTTTCGGCAAGGGCAACCCCGAGGGGATCGTGGCATCGGAAGCCGCCAACAATTCGGTGCCGGCGGCGGCCATGATCCCGCTTCTGGCGCTGGGCATCCCCGGCGAAGAGCTGACGGCGATGATGCTCGCCGTATTCTACGTGCACAATGTCGTGCCAGGACCGCAGTTGTTCGCCAACCAGATGGACTTCGTCCTGGCGCTCTATCTCTGCCTGCTGCTGCTCAACATCATCGTCATCATCTTTCTCTTCTTCGCCACCGGCACGCTGATGAAGGCAATGACGATCCCGAACCGTTTCCTCGGAATGATGATCCTGACCTTCAGCCTGATCGGGGTCTATTCGCTGCGCAACTCGCTGACCGACGTGGCAATCGCTTCTGGCTTCGGGGTGTTCGGCTTCATTCTCAAGCGGCTCGATTATCCGACATCGCCGATCATTCTCGGCATCGTGCTGGGCAAGCTGATGGAGGACAAGCTGCGCACCGCGATGGCAAGGGTCACGACACCCTGGGAATTCATCGACCGCCCCATCGCCTTCATCCTGTTTGCGATGATTGTCATCGCCGTCCTGTTCCAGGGCTGGACCATCATCCGGGCCCGCCGTGACCGCCCACACAAGGTGTCAGATGTCTGATCTCATGGAGCGCCGCCGGGAGCTTCTCGGACCCAATGTCTCGACCTTCTACGAGGAGCCCGTGCACATTGTTCGGGGCGATGGCGTGTGGCTGTGGGACAATGACGGACGCCGCTATCTCGACTGCTACAACAATGTCGCCCATGTCGGGCACTGCAATCCGCGCGTTGTCGATGCATTGTGCGCGCAGGCGCGGACACTCAACACCCACACCCGCTATCTGCACGAGGGTATCCTCGATTATGTCGAGCGGC
The DNA here is from genome assembly GCA_018829385.1 of Alphaproteobacteria bacterium. Taxonomy (GTDB): domain Bacteria; phylum Pseudomonadota; class Alphaproteobacteria; order Rhizobiales; family Rhizobiaceae; genus Hoeflea. Next base: position 901 of record JAHJUC010000094.1, on the reverse strand, counting down.
TGACCGCGACCTTCGACGACCCGCTGTCGACCGCGATCCTGACCTGCACGGGATCCGAGGCCAACGACATCGCCTTGCGCATGGCGGAAGCCACGACGGGCAACCGCGGGATCATTGCCACGGACGCGACCTATCACGGCAACACGACGCTGGTCAGCCACCTGTCGAGAAGCAACGTGCCGGCGGTGGGATTTGGTCTCGGCGACTATCTGCGCCATGTCGAGGCGCCGGACAGCTACCGGATTGACGACCCTGACGGAAGCCGGTTCGCAGCCCATGTGGCTCGTGCGGTCGAAGACCTGCAAGCGTCCGGCACCGGTGTGGCGGCGCTGATCGTCTGCCCGATCTTCCTCAACGAAGGCTTTCCGACCCAGGCGGAAGGCTGGCTGCGACCGGCGGCCGAGGTGGTGCGCAAGGCCGGCGGGCTGCTGATCTGCGATGAGGTGCAATCCGGTTTCGGCCGCTGCGGCAGCCATTTCTGGGGGCATCAGAAACAGGGTGTGGTTCCGGATATCGTCACCATGGGCAAGCCGATGGGCAACGGCCATCCTGTCGCCGGCGTCGTCACGACTCCGGACATCATGGCACGGTTTCGGCATTCCTTTCGCTATTTCAATACGTTCGGGGGTAACCCGGTGTCCTGTGCCGCAGCCATGGCAGTGCTTGACGAGCTGCAGGACAGGGCGCTTCAGGCCAATGCCCTGCGGATCGGCCGGTCGGCGCACGAACGCCTGTCGGCGCTGGCCGACAGGTACGAGGCCATCGGCGATGTGCGCCAGACTGGAATGGTGTTCGGGGCCGAGTTCGTCACCGACCGCGAGACCAGGGAGCCCGCATCGGATTATGCCGACCGGGTGGTCAACGCTATGCGTGCCCGCGGCATCCTGCTGTCGAAACTCGG
>JAHJUC010000671.1 GCA_018829385.1 Alphaproteobacteria bacterium | reverse complement strand
GGCGGCTGCGGCTGCGGGATTTGATGCGGTGGAGTTCCTGTTTCCCTATGATTATCCGGCCGAGGACATCGCGGAATGGTGCCGTGTGGCGGGCGTTGAACAGGCGCTCTTCAACCTGTCGCCGGGTAGCTGGGACGCTGGCGAGCGGGGGCTGGCGGCCCTGCCCGGGCGTAAGGACGAGTTTCGCCAGTCGGTGCGGACGGCGCTCGACTATGCGGGGATCATCGGAACGTCACGGCTGCACATGATGGCCGGGATTGCCGATCCGTCCGATCCGGCGCATCAGGCCTGCTACCGGGAGCAGCTTGCCTTTGCCGCCGATGCTGCGGCAAGACAGGGCGTTACGATCATGATCGAGCCGATCAACGGGCGCGACATGCCGGGCTATTTCCTCGATGATTTCGACCGCGCAGCGGGGCTGATCGAGGATCTCGGCCGTCCCAATGTCAGGCTTCAGTTCGACATCTACCACCGGCAGATCCTGCATGGCGACGTGCTGACGGGGCTCAAGTCGCTGATGCCGCTGATCGGGCATGTCCAGATCGCCTCGGTGCCCGGCCGCAACGAGCCGGGATCCGGCGAACTCGACGATTTCCTGATCCTGAAGGCCCTTGACGAGCTTGGATACGAAGGCTTTGTCGGGTGCGAATACCGGCCCGCGGCCGGAACGCTGGACGGCCTCGGCTGGCTGCGTGCGATGCGCGGAGAATAGATCAGTCCGCCTGCCTGTCGGCGTGCCGCATCAGGCCGGAGAAGACCAGCGGCATGATCACGAACACCGGAAGCGCCAGGTAGATCACGGAAAAACCGGTGTGCTCGGCGATGAAACCGATCACCGACGGCGCGAACAGGATGCCGGAATAGCCCATGAAGGTGACGACGGAAATCGCCAGCCCCTGCGGCAATCCGGGAAAGTTGCCGGCGGCCGAAAAGGCGATCGGTACGGTGTTGGCAAATCCCAGTCCGGCAATGGCGAAGCCGGCGATGGCCAGTTCGGGCGATTGCGCCAGTCCGGCGGTTGACAGGCCGATCATGGCGAGAACCGCCGATACCCTGAAGGTCCTGACCGCGCCGAATCGGTCGCGCACCAGGTCGCCGAGAAACCGCATCAGCGCCATGGCCGCCGAGAAAGCGCCAAAGGCGAGGCCGGACAGCGCCGGATCGGCGCCGAGTTCCTGGCGCAGGTAGAGCGCGCCCCAGTCGAGGACGGCGCCTTCGGGCGTCATCATGATCAGGCAGATGATGCCGGTGAGCCAGACGGTGGCGCCAGCGGTAAGCAGGCTTGGTCTGGACACGCCTGCCGGAAGCTGGCCGGCGTCGTGGGCTGCCTTGTGCGGCGGGTCGGCAAGAGCCCGGGGCCAGGCGATCGCCACCGCAACCGCTGTGAGCAGGCTGGCCACGATGGCGTGCAGATGGACGTCGTAAAGCTCGATCAGGATTCCGCCGAGCGCCGCGCCAATGACACCGCCGAGGCTCCAGAAGCCGTGGCAGGACGACATGATGGCGCGGGCCTGGCGCTTTTCCACCTCCACCGCGTTGGCGTTCATGGCGACATCCATGCCGCCGATCAGCGCGCCCATCAGGAACAGGGCGACGGCGGCGGTCCAGATCGACGGCGCGAGTGTGACGAGCAGCAGGCAGGGGATCGTCGCCGATGCGACAAGCAGCATGATCCGGCGCGAGCCGTTTTTCGAAATCATCGCGCCGACAGCCGGCATGGCACAGAGCGAGCCGATGCCGAAGCACATGATCATCAGGCCGAGCGCGCTTTCGTCGAGGTCCAGGCGCGCGGCAAATTCGGGGATCTTCGGCGCCCAGCTGCCCACCACGAAGCCATTGGCGAGAAACATCAGGGAAACCGCCAATCTCTGCGGGGAAAGCAACGGCGGCGCGACAAGGCTGGAGGTCGACATTCAAGGCTCCGGATTTAATCGATTGAAATCAGGTAAGGTGGTTTCGCCCGGAGGTAAATCCGTCCTCTGGTAACACTTGCAGTGACGATGTGACACATCGTGAATTGAAGATCGCGCGAGAAAAAGATGCCGTTTCGGCAAACGGCGTGGTAAGGCCGCCCAACTATGTGCCGAGAGCAGCAACAAGTGCCCGGCAGGCGAGGAAACAAATCTAGGAGACATACGAATGGTAACAGGATCAGCGCGGGAGTGGGTGCGTCGTCTGCAGCCCTACAGGTTGCCAAGCGACGGACGAAGCGCGTTCGAGACGGTCCTGACCTTCGGGCTTCTGGTTTCGTTCTGGGCGTTGATGTGGTTCGCGCTTCCCTACAGCATCATCCTGACGCTTGTGCTCTCGATTCCGGCGGCGCTGCTGATGGTGCGCCTGTTCATCATCCAGCACGATTGCGGCCATGGATCGATGTTCACCACCGCCAAGTGGAATGACCGGGTCGGCCGGGTTCTCGGCGTCCTGACCCTGACGCCGTACGATTACTGGCGCCGGTCGCATGCAATCCATCATGCCGGATCGGGAAATCTGGAGCGGCGCGGCATTGGCGACATCGATACGCTGACGGTGGAGGAATACCTGGCCCTGTCGAGCGTCGGGCGTTGGAAGTACCGTCTCTACCGGCACCCGCTTGTGATGTTCGGTCTTGGGCCGGCCTTCATCTTCATGCTGCAGCACCGCCTGCCGGTGACAGCGCTGAAGGACGGGATCATGTCCTGGAAGAGCGTGATGGCGACCAACCTGGCAATCGCGGTGATGTGGGTCGCGCTCGGCATGCTGGTCGGCTTCAAGGCATTCCTGATCATCCATTTGCCGATCATGCTGATTGGCGCCTCTATCGGCGTGTGGATGTTCTATGTCCAGCACCAGTTCGACCCGACCCATTGGGACCATGCTCCGGAATGGGAGCGGGAATATGCTGCCCTGCACGGCAGCTCGTTCTATGATCTGCCCAAGCCGCTGATGTGGGTGACCGGCAATATCGGCATTCACCATGTTCACCATCTGTCGAGCCGGATCCCGTTCTACCGCCTGCCGCAGGTGCTCAAGGATTTTCCGGAGCTGGCCCAGATCGGGCGGCTGACATTCTGGCAGAGCCTGCGCTGCGTTCCGCTGGCCCTGTGGGACGAGGAGCGGCGGCGGCTGGTGCCGTTCCGCTCGGTGCGCGACCGGGTCGCAGGGGCGGCCGTGGCTGCCTGATGAGCCCCGCGATCGCAGCGAATTATCGCGCCGGCAGGCCGGGATTTCCGGCCTGCTTGAGGGGTGATCGCGCTTTTGCTTGTGCTGGCAATAAAAACAGTGTACTAACAGCCTATCGATTTTTGGACCGGACGACTTGGTCGCTCACCGCTTGACGCGGAGACACGCTCAACACTTCACTTAAACTCGATGACGAACGCCTGCGCCGAGCGCTTTGAAGAGCGCTTGCGCCGGAAATTACATTCATGGACATAAAGGACTCCCCCCATGAAAACCGGTACCGTTAAATTCTACAATGACCAAAAGGGCTTCGGCTTCATCGCACCTGACGACGGCAGCAAGGACGTTTTCGTCCATGCAACTGCACTTGAGCGTGCTGGCATGCGCGGTCTGGCCGAAGGCCAGAAGGTGTCTTTCGACACAGCTGAAGACCGCCGCACAGGCAAGACTGCAGTTTCGACCATCGAAGCTGCCTGAAAAGCCACACCAGAGGTTGGCTGGCTAGGCTGGTCGCTCTGAGTTGAATTCGCCCGGGAGCTTCGGTTCCCGGGCGTTTTTCGTTTCAGGCCCTGGGTGGTATCGGGAACGCCCTTCGGGGCGCGGCACCACATACTGCGGGGCAAATAAAAAAAGCCGGCCCGCTAGGACCGGCTTTCAGACCATTGCAGGTCTTGTAAAGCTTATGCGCTTTCCTTCGGCGTCAGCACCTGGCGGCCGCGGTACATGCCTGTCTTCAGGTCGATGTGGTGCGGGCGGCGCAGTTCGCCGGAATTCTTGTCCTCGACATAGGTCGGGGCCTTCAGGGCGTCGGCGGAACGGCGCATGCCGCGCTTGGACGGGGTGGTTTTTCGCTTCGGAACAGCCATTATAAACTCCTATTGAGCGTACAGGCATGTCCAACGGTCGACCCAAGGGCCGAAACTGACACATGCCGATTTCGGAAATTTGCCGGGCTTATACATGGCATTTGCAGGTTTGACCAGCGGCGCGCGCGTTTTTTTGACTCAAACGCCGCCGCGTCAGCTGGAGCCTGCCGGTCAGGCCTCGTCCTCGTCGACGACCCAAGGCTCGGCCCGGCCTGCCGCTTCCCATTCGCGCCAGTCCGGCAGGGCCTTCATCCGGTCCATGTACTGGCTCACCGCCGGCCCGGTCTCGAAGGCGTAGACGTCGAGGCGATTGACCACCGGGGCGAACATGGCGTCGGCAATGGAGAAGGCGCCGAACAGGAACGGGCCGCCGCTGTTTTCAAGACAGCCGCTCCACAGCGCCTGAATGCGGGCCACGTCGGCCAGAATGGCGGGCGTGGTTGCGATCGGCTTGCGCTCGCGCCGCATGTTCATCGGGCAGGCAGATCGCAGTGCCGAGAACGACGAGACCATCTCCGAGCTCATCGCCATAGCCCTGCTGTGGTCATTCAGGTTCTCAGGCCAGAGCCTGGCCTCGGGGTGCTTGCGGGCAACGTGATCGAGGATTGCCAGCGATTCCCAGATGGTCACATCGCCATCAACGAGGACCGGCACCTTGCCGGTGGGCGAGAACGCCCTGAACGCCGGATTGCCGGCGCCCATGTCGAACGGCACCAGCTTCTCCTCAAACGTGATGCCGGCGGTGCGCATGCCGATCCAGGGCCGGAAGGACCAGGACGAGTAGTTCTTGTTGCCAATGTAGAGGACCGGGTCGGCCATGGATTGCACCTCATGCTGATTGAGGGGCGAGTTCTTGCACGGGCAGAAAGGCCGGAAAAGCCAATTCGGCTGAACTCAATCATAAAGGCATTTGATGTATGCGCCGGACTGGCTGGCCCGTTTTTCGATGATGCCGGCCAGACGGTTCATGCCGCGCGACGGATTGGCGGCGTTGCGCTTGACCGGATTGGGCAGGGTGACCGCAAGCAGCGCGGCCTGCCGGGCGGAGAGCTGCTTCGCGGTGACGCCGAAATAGGCTTGCGCCGCGGCCTCGACACCATAGATGCCCGGAGCCCATTCGGCGATGTTGAGATAGATTTCCATCAGCCGCTTCTTCGACCAGACCACGTCCATCCACATGGCCAGCGGAATCTCGAGCGCCTTGCGGATCACCGAGCGGGTGGAAGGCAGGAACAGGTTCTTGGCAGTCTGCATCGGAATGGTGCTGGCGCCACGGGTTGCTTCACCCTCCAGCGCATCGTCGATCACCAGATTGAGCGCCTGCCAGTCGACGCCCGAATGGGCGCAGTACTGCCCGTCCTCGGACATCATCACCGATTGCACCAGAACCGGGGCAATGTCGTCGAAATCCGCCCATTGCCGCTCGTAGGCCCGACCGGAAAGGGTTTCGCCGAGCATCAGAGTGGAGACCGGATGGACCTGCGGCAGCGAATAGAGGGGGATCAGCAGATAGGGCAGAAGCAGGACCAGTACGATGACGGTCAGGCACCACGTCACCAGCCGGCGCAGCAGCGAGCGGCGTGGCGGCTTGCCCGGGCTTTGCGGTGACCTCGAGGTCGGGCTGGTCTTCTGCTTGGCCACCTGGCTTTCCCCGGATGAACGATACCGCCGTCGGCGGCGCTGACATGCGTGCATAACGATCTTGCCGGCTCAAGGCCAGACCGGTGAGGCACGGTCTGTGCGAAGACTGTGAAAACCGG
>JAHJUC010000093.1 GCA_018829385.1 Alphaproteobacteria bacterium | reverse complement strand
TTCGGCTCGAAATCCAAGGTCGAGCGGGTCGCCCGCTATCACGTCGATCCGGAGATGATCAGCGAGCGCTCGCCCTTGTTCGGTAACCGCGGTCTTTTCAGGGTTTGATCCATCATGTCAGCTAAATTTCCCATCATTTCCATCACCGGCTCGTCAGGCGCGGGCACCACGACGGTCGAGCAGACCTTCAAGAAGATCTTCGCTCGCGAGAAGGTCACGGCGTCCTTCATCGAGGGCGATGCATTTCACCGCTTCGACCGTCAGGCGATGAAGGACAAGATCGCCGAGGAAAAGGCACAAGGCCGCGACTTCACCCATTTCAATGCCGAAGCCAACGAGCTGAAGATCCTCGAGAGCGTGTTCGAGGAGTATGGACGGCGCGGCAAGGGCCGCACCCGGCACTATATCCACGATGACGAGGAGGCCGAGCGCTACGGCGCGGCCCCGGGCACCTTCACCGAGTGGGAGGAACTCGGCGACAGCGACGTGCTGTTCTACGAGGGCCTGCATGGCTGCGTCGTCACCGACGAGGTCAACCTGGCGCAGCATTGCGACCTGAAGATCGGCGTGGTGCCGGTGATCAATCTCGAATGGATCCAGAAGATCCATCGCGACAAGGCGGCGCGCGGCTATTCCACCGAAGCCGTCACCGACACTATCCTCAGGCGGATGCCCGACTACGTGCATTACATCTGCCCGCAGTTTTCGCTGACCGACATCAATTTCCAGCGGGTGCCGATCGTCGACACCTCCAATCCGTTTATCGCGCGGTGGATTCCGACGCCGGCGGAATCGATCCTGGTGATCCGCTTCGCCAATCCGCGCGGCATCGATTTTCCCTACCTGCTGTCGATGATCCAGAACAGCTACATGTCGCGCGCCAATTCCATCGTCGTGCCGGGCGACAAGCTCGATCTCGCCATGCAGCTCATCTTCACGCCGCTGATCCACAAGCTGGTCGAGCGCAAGCGCCGCATGTCCTGAGGAGGCAGAAATGAACATTTCCCAAGCCATAGCCGCTTCCGACAGCATGAGCGAACGGGACATGGCCAATGCCATCCGCTTTCTCGCCATGGATGCCGTGCAGGCGGCCAATTCGGGCCATCCGGGCATGCCGATGGGCATGGCCGATGTCGCCACGGTGCTGTTCAACCGGTTCATGAGCATCGACCCGTCGATGCCGGACTGGGCCGACCGCGACCGCTTCGTTCTGTCGGCCGGCCACGGCTCGATGCTGGTCTACGCCATCAACCATCTCATCGGCTATTCCGACATGACGATGGATCAGCTGCGGAACTTCCGGCAGTGGGGATCGAAAACCCCCGGTCATCCCGAGTATGGCCACACGCTGGGCGTGGAGACCACCATCGGTCCGCTGGGGCAGGGGATCACGACAGCCGTCGGCATGGCGCTTGGCGAGGAAATGATGGCGGCGCGCTTCGGCCGCAAGCTCGTTGACCATTTCACCTATGTGATCGCCGGCGACGGCTGCCTACAGGAGGGCATCAGCCATGAGGCGATCGATCTCGCCGGCCACCTGAAGCTGAAAAAGCTGATCGTGCTGTGGGACGACAATGAAATCTCCATCGACGGAGCCACCTCCCTCTCCACGTCGATGAACCAGCCCATGCGGTTCAAGGCCGCGGGCTGGGATGTTCAAAAGGTCGATGGCCATGACCCCGAGGCGATTGCCAGGGCCATCGAGACGGCGCGCAAGAGCTCAAGACCCTCGCTGATTGCCTGCCGGACCACGATCGGCAAGGGCGCACCGACAATGCAAGGGTCGCACAAGACCCACGGCGCGCCGCTGGGCAAGGAGGAAATCGCCAGAGCCCGCGAGGCGCTGAACTGGCCCCATGAGCCGTTCACCGTTCCTGCCGCTATCAAATCCGCCTGGGAGGCGGTGGCGAAACGCGGCCTGGCCGCCCGCAAGCAATGGCAGGAACGGCATGCCGCGGCGCGCAATGCCGCCGCCTTTGACCGGACGCAGGCGGGAGAGCTGCCGGAGAGCGTGTTCCGCAAGCTGGCGGCCTTCCGCAAGGAGCATCAGCAAAAGGCAACCAAGGTCGCCACGCGCCAGGCCTCGCAGATGGCGCTTGAGGTGATCAATGGTGCGACCACGCTGACGATCGGCGGATCGGCTGATCTGACCGGCTCCAACCTGACGCAGACCTCGCAGACCGAGAGCATCCGGCCGAAACGGTTCAAGGGAAGGTACATCCACTTCGGAATTCGCGAACATGCCATGGCCGCGGTGATGAACGGGTTGTCGCTGCATGGCGGCTTCATTCCCTATGGCGGCACCTTCCTGGTGTTTTCCGACTACGCCCGCGGTGGCATGCGGCTGTCGGCGTTGATGGAGCAGGGGGTGGTCTATGTGCTCACCCATGATTCCATCGGGCTCGGCGAAGACGGGCCGACGCATCAACCGATCGAGCATCTGGCCATGCTTCGCGCCACGCCCAACATGAACGTCTACCGGCCCGCCGATATCATCGAGACGGCGGAATGCTGGGAACTGGCGCTTAAGGACCGGTCGACGCCGAGCGTGCTGGCGCTGTCGCGTCAGGGCCTGCCGATGCTGCGCGAGAACGGATCGGCCGAGAACCTCTCGGCGCGCGGCGGCTACGTGCTGCATCAGCCGAAGCGGACGCGCGATGTCACCCTGCTTGCGACCGGTTCGGAAGTCGAGATCGCCCGCAAGGCAGCGGATCAGCTGCTCGACCTGCACGGGATCAGCGCCGCAGTCGTCTCCATGCCGTGCTGGGAAAAGTTCGCGGCGCAGGATCAGGACTACCGTGACGAGGTGCTTGGAACCGCCCCGCGCATCGCGGTCGAGGCCGCGGCCCGGATGGGCTGGGACCGCTGGATCGGGCCGGAGGGCGCATTCGTCGGCATGGACGGCTTCGGCGCGTCCGCCCCGGCCGCGGAACTCTACGAGCATTTCGGCATCACGGCCGAACGGGTCGCCGGGCTGGCGCTCGAACTGACAGGCAGGGCCGGGGCATGAGCAGCATTACCGACCTTCAGGACCGGACGGTGCTGGTCCGGTGCGACCTGGGCAAGGGTCTTGATGCCGATTTCGCCGCCGGCCTGTGCGATCTCGTCGGCCGCGGCGCCAGGGTGGCCGTGATCGCCGGATACGACAATCCGGGCGGCGACGTGAACCCGACCCTGTCGCTGCGCCATCTGGTTGAGCCGCTTAAGCAACTGACCGGACTTCCGGTGCATTTCGTCGGAGACTGTGTCGGTCCGGTGGCGGAATCCGGCCTTGCCGCGACGCCTGCCGGCGCGATCGCGCTTCTCGAGAATCTGCGCTTCCATCCCGAAGCCCAGCGCCACAGCCGGACCTTCGCCATCCGCCTGAGCGCGCTCGGGGATTATTTCGCCATGCCTGGCGGCATGCCCGAGAGCGCATCCGTCTGGATCAGGGAACTTGCGAAACTGCTGCCCGAACCGACGCCGACTTTCGCCCCATCAGCCTGACAGGAGACCCCAATGGCCCGTATCACCCTTCGTCAACTGCTCGATCACGCCGCCGAACAAGGCTACGGCGTGCCGGCCTTCAACATCAACAACATGGAGCAGGGGCTCGCGATCATGGAGGCGGCCAAGGCGTGCAACGCGCCGGTGATCATGCAGGCCTCGCGCGGTGCGCGCTCCTATGCCGGCGACATCATGCTGTCGAAGATGATCGACGCGCTGACCGAGATGTATCCGGACATCCCGATCTGCATGCACCAGGACCACGGCAACAACGAAGCCACCTGCATGAGCGCGATCCGCCACGGCTTT
>JAHJUC010000670.1 GCA_018829385.1 Alphaproteobacteria bacterium | reverse complement strand
CTTAAATGGCAGGCATCTACGGGCTATGGCAAACGAGCTTTGGTTGAAACAGCGATGGGTCGATACAAAGGCGTCATTGGACCACGTTTGCGCGCTCGGTCATTCCTCGCTCAACAGACAGAAGCTGCGATCGGCGTCGCCGTTCTTAACCGAATGCTCGCCTGCGGGCGCCCGAAATCCGTTCGTTACCAAGCATCGGCGGGAGCAACCAAATAAGCGGACCCATCAAAGAACGAGCTCCGCTCATTAGCTGATCCGCGCACCAACGCCCCTCCGGGTTGTTCTTCACCTGCGCATCGGCCATGCGCAAGCCGTTGAATCTGGGCTGGGTGCCGTGAGGCGGGTCGTTGAGCAGGATCAGGTGATTCGTTGAAAGGTCTTCATTCCAGGGCGCGGGTTTCGAGATCGGCGAGATACGACTCGATGCGGCGGGCGTTGGCGCCGCGGTCGATCTGGCCGAGGCGGGAACGCGAGCGCATGTCGATGCGGGTGCCACTGTCAGTCACGGCAATCCTCACCGCGACCTCGTCCTCGAAGCCGAATAGGTGACTTTTTGCAATTGCTTCGATCTGGCTTTCCGCGGGGTCGGCGGAAAGCACCTCCCATCCGCGATCCTCGATGAGAGCCAGCGCCGCGGCGAGGGCCTCTTCAAACGTGAGCGGTAGGTCGATCGGCTGCACCTTGGGGTAAGCGGCACGCTGAAGCTCGCCGTTTGCCGCCGGGTAGTCCGTCGGAGTGATCGTGAACCAGAATACCGGCGGATCTTCGACATCGGTCGATATGTCGTTGATGGGTGGTGTCGTGCGGGCGGCAAGCTCGAAGGCTGCGCCGAGACCTGCGACGGGTGTCCGTCGTCGAATGATTTGAGACTTCTGGGGCTCTGGAAGAATGGAGTTTCCGGCTCGGTTTGCGGGTTGATTTAAGCTGCTTTGGCTTGGTGGTTCAAGCGTCGCTGTCTGATTGTGTCTCGTTTGATCCTTTCACGTTCGAGCAGGATGGTCTGGCCGCGTCCGAAGTAGACGTCGGCTGGGGTGAGATTGTCGAGGCTCTCGTGGTATCGTCGATGATTGTAATGCTCGACGAAGGCCGCGATCTGGGCTTCGAGGTCCTCCTGGAAGAAGTAGTTTTCCAGCAGGATGCGGTTCTTCAGCGTCTGGTGCCAGCGTTCGATCTTGCCCTGGGTTTGAGGATGGCCGGGAGCGCCGTGGACCTGATCGATTTTGTATTTCTCCAGCCATTCGCCAAGATCGGAGGCGACGTAACACGGACCGTTGTCCGATAGCAGGCGTGGGCGGTGTTCGACCTTGACCTCGTCACAGCCCGAGGCGGCCAGTGCCAAGTCGAGGGTGTCGGTGACGTCGTCCACTTTCATGCTGGTGCATAGCTTCCAGGCGATGATGTATCGCGAGAAGTCGTCGAGGATGGTCGACAGGTAGAACCATCCCCAACCGATGACCTTCAGATAGGTGAAGTCAGTCTGCCACATCTCGTTCGGCTGCGTGGTCTTGTCCTTGAACGCGTCGTTGGCCTTGATGACGATATAGGCTGGTGACGTGATCAGGTCATGCACTGCCCGGCAAGCGATGCAAAGCATCGCTGAGAGGGGCCTTCAGCAGGCGATAGACCGAAGCCTCTGACACGAAATAGCTTTCTGTGTCAGTGAACTTCACGGCCAGTTCGCGCGGCGACAGATCGGCATGATCAAGCGCGAGTGCGATGATGCGATCCCTGACATCGTCAGGAATGCGGTTCCACACCCGTGACGGCGCGGATGTCCGGTCTTCCAGCCCTTCGACACCGTGTGTCAGGAACCGATCATACCAGCGGTAGAAGGTCGGCCTTGGGATGCCGAGCTTTTCGAGTGTCTGCCTTGCCGGCAGATGCGACTGCTCGACCAACCGGATGATCTCAAGCTTTTCAGTGGCAGGATATCTCATTCTTCGTCGCCCCCATCCCCGATCATGCTTTTTTTAAGCAGGCGGTTTTCCAGGGTGAGGTCGGCCAGCGCCTCCTTCAGGTCGCGGCTTTCACGGCGCAGCGCCTTCACCTCGTCGCTGGTTGCCGAGCGGGCAGTATCACCGGCAAGACGCTTCTTGCCTGCTTCGAGGAATTCCTTCGACCAGCTATAATACAGGCTCTCGGCGATGCCTTCGCGGCGGCAGATTGCGGCAATGCTCTCCTCGCCACGAAGGCCCTCCAGCACGATACGGATTTTGTCCTCGGACGAATGGTGTTTGCGCGTCGCGCGGCGAATGTCCTTGATCGTCTTCTCTGCCGCCGATGTCTGCGGCCCGGTTTTCTGTCTCATCTTCGCTTCCTTTGAGTGAGCTACGATGAGCCGAAAATCCTCTCTTCTCAATTAAACCAAATCTGTCTCAAGGGCGCTGATGTCGGACAATAGGCCCGGTGACCAATTGGTTCATCGCCAGTCGAGCTTCCGCGAGGCTTATGCCGTCAGCATCGACCAATTGATCCGCCTCGTCTTGGGCCAGCAAGCCGGCAAACACGGCTGAACCGGCAATCGCCCCAAACCGTCCCTCTTCATCCTGGAAGGATACGACCGAAATTGGCGGCCCACCGGCCTCTTTCGCCGCCCGTGCGATCTCCAGTCCGGCGACTACGCCGAGCGCACCGTCCAGCCAGCCTCCCTCCGGTTGGGTATCACTGTGCGAACCAACGAGAAGCGAGCGGCTTCCCGCCAGTCCGAAAATATTCCCTATAGGGTCAACAGCAGGCTCAAGGCCGGCTGCGGCGAACTGATCCACCAACCAAGATCGGGAAGCAACGTCTGCAGCCGAATATGCCTGCCGCGCCACTCCCTTGGCGACACCTGAAGCTCCGAAACCGCGAAGGGTGTGGAGGTCGGCAAGGAACCTGTCTGGATCTATAGGGAGGGTCAACCGGCTGCTCCAAAGACGTTCGCTCGTTAATATCACAATTGCCCAGGGTTTACGGTCAAGTGGGACGTTGGGCAAGTTCAGTATTCCGGCTCGCAAATGCAACACGCAATCCGGTCACTGGGGTGCTGGGGATATGAAGGGGTCCCAGGCTCCGTACGGCGTGCACCCGATCGGGCGGGTCGTTGCTTGCGCCTGTTCTGATGCGTATTGTGCGTCAACCATGCCGCGACCGGATCGGAATACAATGACCTCGCAACTCGACTTCTTTGCAGCTCCTGTTTTGTCGGCCACCACGAAAGTGGCCAAGCCGGAGGCTATTACTGGAAGGGGACAAGGCGGCTTTGGTTCTGATGATGAGGCCATGGCCCACCATCTGGAAGCGACCGGAAACTATCGCATCTTGCGAAGGCTCTCGCCCCGATCAGTTGTCGAGCATGCTCGACCCGAATTTCCACGACAGGGAGTGATTCTCGACCCGGAAACCACCGGCCTCAACTACCGATCCGACGAAATCATCGAAATCGGCGTAGTCGCTTTCAGCTTCAATGACGCAGGTGACATTGGCGATGTCACTGGTGTCTATGGCGGACTTCAGCAGCCGACAGTTCCCATCCCAGCCGAAATCACACGGCTGACCGGCATTACCGACGACATGGTCGCCGGTCGGGCGATCGACGTTAGCCGCCTCAAATACTTCATTGAGCCGGCTGACCTGATCATTGCTCACAACGCAGGTTTCGACCGGCCCTTTTGCGAAACATTTTCGCCGATGTTTTGCAACAAGCCCTGGGCTTGTTCGGTTTCCGAGATAGATTGGTCGGCGCGCGGCTTTGAGGGAAGCAAGCTCGGGGACCTGATCGGACAGTCGGGATATTTTCACGATGGGCACCGCGCTGTCGACGATTGTTTCGCGCTGTTGGAAGTTCTCGGGCAGACACGGCCCGGATCGATAGCAACGCCATTTGCGGAGCTCCATCAAGCCAGCCAGTGGTCACGGGTCCGCATTTATGCGGAGAATTCCCCATTCGACATGAAGGATCATCTTAAGGCGCGCGGCTACCGCTGGTCGGACGGCTCCGACGGGCGACCGAAATCCTGGTGGGTGGAGTTGCCTGAAGAGAAGCTCGACGAGGAGCTGCATTTTCTGCGGATGGAGATCTATCGCTGGGATGCCGATCCATCTGTCAAACATCTGACGGCGGTCGATCGCTTCCGGGCGGTTTGAATGGTACCGTTAGGTTAAAGGGCTGCAACAGACAGAGGCTGTGATCGGCGTGGCCATACTTAACCGAATGCTTGCCTGTGGCCGCCCGAAATCCGTTCGTTGCCAAGCATCGGCGGGAGCAACCAAATAGGCGGACCCATCAAAGAACGAGCTCCGCTCATTGGCTGATCCGCGCACCAACGCCGATCCCCACCGCATAGACGCAAAACGTTGAAATTTGATCCCTGCACCAATGCTGCCAAACGCTCAAGGCGGAGGCGGTCAGGCGGCGAAACTCTAAATGTGATCCCTGTGCGCATGACATTGAATCGCACGCCGACGCCCAAAAAGGAATCCCAAAACGGACTCTTCTGTCAGGCGCTATCCACTAGAAGCTGGAGTTGCAAATGGCACGCATTGGATATGCTCGCGTCAGCACTGCTGACCAGGACCTGCACATTCAGACTCTTGGTCTGTGTTTGTTTTTCTCAGCCATTTCAAGACTGATTCCTGCTTGTTTTTCATGTGCTGCCTCAAGATCTGGCCTAATTCCCTACCATTGCGGGCCTCGAGGGATCGGATTATCTGTTCGTGTTCGGCAACTGCATCGGCCCAGCGTTCCTCGGACAAATTGGCAGCGTAACGGGCCCTTTGCATGCGGGCTGACAGCGCCTGGCAGGTATTTGTCAGGCTCTGGTTTTTTGCGGCCAGGAGAATGGCCCGGTGAATTTCCTGGTTGGTCTTGAAATAATCAACAAGATTTCTGTCGCGGTAACTATCCATCATCTGGTCATGAAGCCGACGGATGTGACTGATCTCTGCATCGGCGATGTTGGTGCAGGCGAGCTCTCCCGACAATGCCTCGAGAGCACCCAGAACCGGAAACACTTCCTCCACCTCTTCAACAGTGACCAACGTCACCCATGCCCCGCGATTGGGTTCCAACCTGACAAGGCCTTCGGCTGCCAGCACCTTGAGGGCTTCGCGCATCGGCGTGCGTGAAACGCCAAAGCGTTCACACAGGACCTTTTCCGGCACCTTGTCTCCGGGGTTCAGTTGGCTTTCAACGATGAGCGGACGAATGCGCTCCACCAATTCGAGATGAAGCGACCTTCGTTCAATTGCATTGGTATCGGTCATTGCGTCCATTTCGTCTCAGGCATCCTGTTTTAGTGCCATGTCGAGAAGTCGGGCGACGTGCATCGGTTTGCGATCTGTATTGTCGGCGATTTGATGCCTGCAAGAGGTACCATCGGCGACAATGATTGCGTCGGAATTTGCAGCGCGCACCGCTGGCAGTAAATCCATCTCGCCCATTTGCAGAGATATCTCATGGGTGTCTGCGCTGTAGCCGAATGCACCTGCCATGCCGCAGCAACTGCTTTCAATTTTTTCAACCGACGTGTCCGGTATCATCGCCAACACCCGCTCAACGCTCGACATCACGTTCATTGCCTTTTGATGGCAATGCCCGTGCAAGACGATCTTTGCAGCTGGCGATTTCAATTCCAGACGGAAAGCCGAATTTTCAGATTGGTCGGCAATGAACTCCTCGAACATGAAGGCATTTTTTGCAATCAATGCCGTTTGCTTGCCGGGCAAGAGTGCAGGTATCTCGTCGCGCAAGGTCAACAAGCAACTTGGCTCAAGGCCGATAATGGGCAGACCCTTTTCGGCATAGGGAAGCAATGCGTCGACGAGACGCTGCGCTTCTTCCTTCGCCTTGTCGATCAGCCCGACGGACAGAAAGGTGCGACCGCAGCAAAGCGGCCTGCCACGGTCGACAGCCTTTACCACGTCAAGCGATACGCCAGCCGCCTGCAGCACGCGGATCGCTGCCCGCAGGTTCTCAGGCTCAAAATAGCGATTGAAACTGTCCACAAACAGCACCGCCTGTGGAGCCGGACTGTCTTTTAGCTCGCTGTCCTTGAAGGGGGTAGCACTCCATTGCGGCAGCGCGCGCTTTGCCGTGAAGCCCGTGAGCTTTTCGGACAGTCCAGCCAGTCCGGGAATTTGGTCACGCAAATTCATGAGGGATGGAATTCTTGAAGCCCAGACTGCGTAGTGTGGCAGATAACCGACCAGCCGGTCATGTAGACCGAGGCCGTTTTTCTTCGCGCGCGCAGACAGCACCTCGATCTTCATGCGGGCCATGTCCACACCTGTGGGGCATTCGCGCCTGCATCCCTTGCAGGACACGCAAAGCTTCATGGTTTCAGCCATCTCATCGGAGGCGAATGCATCCGCACCAAGTTGCCCGGAAATTGCGAGCCGCAAAGTGTTTGCCCGCCCTCGCGTCAGGTCCTTTTCCTTGCGGGTGACGCGGAATGACGGGCACATCACACCGCCTTTGAGCTTGCGGCAGGCGCCGTTGTTGTTGCACATCTCAACGGCACCCTGAAAGCCACCGCCACTGCCGGTCCATTCTGACCAGTCAAGCTCTGTATGCATGTCGGGAACGGCGTAGTCCGGTCCATAGCGAAAGAGCCGCCGATCATCCATCTTCGGCGGAGAGACTATCTTTCCCGGATTAAACAGGCCGCTGGGGTCAAACCGCTTTTTGACCTCACCGAAATTCGCGACCATCCGCGATCCGAACATTTTCTCGTGGAATTCGGAGCGCACAAGACCGTCACCGTGTTCGCCGGAATGCGACCCCTTGTAATGGGCAACGAGGTCAAAACATTCCTCGGCAATGGCGCGCATCGTTTTGACGTCCTTGTCGAGCCTCAGATTCAGCACCGGTCGCACATGGAGGCATCCGACCGAGGCGTGGGCATACCATGTGCCCTTGGTGCCATGTTTCTCAAAAATGTCTGTCAGGCCTGCCGTATACTCAGCCAGATCTGGCAGCTCTACTGCACAATCCTCGACGAAGGAGACCGGTTTTCCGTCCGTTTTCATCGACATCATGATGTTCAGCCCGGATTTGCGAAGCTCGGCGATCTGGCTTTGCAGAACCGGATCGGTGACCGGTGTCACCCCGCCCCAGCGGTCACCTGTTCCCGACCAGGAGAAGCCGAGATCTCCCATCATCTCCTCGAGCTGACGCAGCTTGACCGCGTTATTGGCCTTATCCTCCTCGATGAATTCCACCAGCAAGAGTGCTTCAGGGTCGCCGGTGACAAAGTTCTCGATGGTGCTTTTAAACATCGGAATGTCGCGCGCCAGCGCAATCATTGTCGAATCCACCAACTCCACGCCCTGTGGCATCAGGGTTACCAGATGCTGTGCCGCATCCATGGCCTTGTAAAATGTCGGGAAGTGGCAAACGCCGAGCGCCTTGCCTGAAATCAGTGGTGACAGCTTCAGTTCGATCGCGGTCGAATAGGCAAGCGTACCTTCTGAACCGACCAGCAGATGTGAAAGATTGTTGGGGGTCGCCTTCGGGACAAGGGCATCGAGATTATACCCGCCAACCCGGCGCATGACATTTGGAAAACGGGCATCGATTTCAGCTGCCTCCCGCGCTCCCAAGGCCAGAAGATCAGCTGACAGCGCGGCGTAGAGCTCGGACTGGTGAGTGTTGTCCGGACCAAAATGATGGTGGCTTCCGTCAGCCATGAAGGCCTTAATTGACAGAACGTTGTCGCGCATCATCCCGTAGTGAAGCGACTTGCCGCCGCAGGAATTGTTCGCAGTCATGCCTCCGATGGTTGCCCGGGAAGCGGTGGAAACATCGACGGGAAACCAAAGGCCATGGGGTTTTAGTGCTCGGTTCAACTCATCCAGGACGATGCCTGGACGGACTACACACCGCCGGTTTTCAATGTCGAGCTCCAGAATGCCATTGAAATATTGCGTGTTATCCAGAACCAAGGCTTCGTTGACGGTCTGGCCGCATTGGGACGTTCCTCCACCTCTGGCGAGGATGGGCACGCCTTGCTCGCGCGCAATATCGATAGCGGCGCTGATGTCATCTTCGGATTTGGGGCACAAAACTCCCAGCGGCATCATCTGATAGAAGGAAGCGTCCGTTGCATAGCGACCACGGGAATACCGGTCGAACATGATGTCGCCCTGTACGCGCTTGGAAAGGATTTGAGCAATGTTCGACAAGTGATTCACCTGGCCAGAAATCATGAGACGAGATTCTTGTTGACTTAATTATGAATTCAAAATGTAATCTGCACAACGACAAAGTTTATGCGTGACCCCGATCAGACCATTGAGATCAGGTAAGACGCGGAGACAATCCCGGGGGGATCATGAGACAGACAGGACATCATTTCTTGCAAATACCCGGACCGAGTTCGGTTCCCGAACGTGTTCTGCGGGCGATCTCGGCGCAGACCATTGACCACCGCGGCCCGGATTTTGCGAAAGTCGGGATGCGAGCGCTGAACGGCCTGAAGGCGATCTTCAAGACGGAACAGAATGTCATCATCTATCCGTCGTCCGGTACCGGCGCCTGGGAAGCGGCACTGGTCAATACACTTTCACCGGGTGATCGGGTCCTGATGTTCGAGACCGGACATTTTGCGACCCTGTGGAAACAGATTGCCGAAAAACTCAAGCTGAAAGCTGAGTTTATCGAGGGTGACTGGCGCGGCGGCGCAGACCCTGACCTGATCGAAGCCTATCTGGCTGAAGACAAAGCACATGAAATCAAAGCCGTTTGTGTCGTGCACAACGAGACGTCGACCGGATCGGTCTCGCCAATTGCCGCCATTCGAAAGGCAATCGACAATGCGGGGCACCCTGCGCTGTTCCTGGTCGATACGATCTCCGGCCTTGCTTCGCTTGACTACAATCATGACGAATGGGGTGTTGATGTCACCGTGTCGGGATCCCAGAAGGGGCTGATGTTGCCGCCCGGGCTTTCGTTCAATGCGGTCAGCGAAAAGGCAATGGCTGCCAACAAGACGGCCGGCTTGCAGCGCTCGTATTGGGATTGGGCGGACATGGTCGGCCCCAACAAGAATGGCTATTTTCCCTACACGCCAAGCACAAACCTTCTCTACGGGCTCAATGAAGCGATCGACATGTTGCATGAGGAAGGGCTCGACAACGTGTTTTCGCGGCATCAGCGCCATGGAAGGGCAGCCCGCGCTGCTGTTCGGGCGTGGGGTCTTGAAGTGCTGTGTTCGAAACAGGGCCAGGAAAGTGGCGTGTTGACTGCCGTTCTCATGCCGGAGGGGCATAGCGCTGACCAGTTCCGGGCGAAAACCCTGGAAAATTACAACATGTCACTGGGCAACGGCCTGTCCAAAGTGGCCGACCGGGTGTTCCGGATCGGCCATCTTGGCGACTTCAACGACCTGATGTTGATGGCCACTCTGGCTGGTGTGGAAATGGGCCTGAAAAAGGCTGACGTTCCCCACAACGCCGGGGGAGTAAGCGCTGCAATGCAATCGCTTCAGGGGGTGAATCAATCAAGCATTGCGGCGGAGTAAGATCACGAAATCTGAATAGTCTACTGGGAGGAAGAACTATGAAAATCATCGCAAAAATTCTTGCAACGACTGCAGCAATCGGAATGGCAAGCAGCGCTCTTGCCGCGGACATGACAATGAAATTCGGGCACGTTGGTGCGCCTGGGTCGTTGTTTGAAGCCAGTGCCAACAATTTTGCAGAATGCGTGAACTCGACAAGTGGCGGCAAGGTTGAAGTCCAGACCTTCGGTTCCTCGCAGCTCGGCAAGGACAAGGAGCTTTTGCAGAAGCTCAAGCTCGGTCAGGTCGACTTCGCCTTGCCATCATCTGTGATGTCTTCGGTGGATGATGTGTTTGGCATTTTTGAAATGCCTTACATTATCTCCGATCGTGACCATATGCGCCGGGTTCAGGGTGCAATGATGGACAAGTTCCAGTCTGCAGCCGAGGCAAAAGGCTACCACATCGTCGGTCTTGCAGAGAACGGCTTCCGCCATATCACCAACAACACCCGCCCAATCAACGTTCCTGGAGACCTTGAAGGAATCAAGCTGCGCACCCCGAACGGTGTATGGCGTGTGTCGATGTTCAAGCTCTACGGAGCCAACCCGACGCCAATGGCCTTTTCGGACGTCTTTACCGCCTTGCAGACCGGTGTGATGGATGGGCAGGAAAATCCTTATGCGCAGATTGCCTCTGCAAAATTCCAGGAAGTGCAGAAGTATCTGTCCATTACCGGTCATGTCTACACACCGGCCTATATCCTCGCCTCACAGAAAAGTTTTTCAGGACTTCCTGAGGATGTGCAGGCGATGTTGACCGACTGTGCCAGCAAAACGCAGGATTTTACCTACGAAACGGCGGCACAGCTTGAAACTGAACTCCTGGACGTCATCAAGGCCGCAGGTGTCGAAGTCAACGAGGCCGACAAGGCTGCTTTCATTGAAGCCTCCAAGCCGATTTACAAGGCGTTTGCCGATGAAGTGGACGGTGGTCAGGAAATGATCGACCAAGTACTCGGTCTTGCCAAGGGCAACTGAATTGTCATCGGGCAACGGGCTTGGCCCGTTGCCCGATCACCTCAAAAGAGGACGTCGTGCGGTGGCCACAGCTCGCTTGACCACCCGGAATCTTCCTGAAAATCAGAATAGACAGGTCCGCAATGGAGCAAACCTCGTCCTCAATTCTGCCTAAGATCATTTTGGTCCTGGGCAAGATACTCGAGTGGATTACCATATCTCTCATGGTCGCCCTGACCGTGATCGTGACGCTTGCCGTTATCGCGCGCCTGCTGGGTCAAAGCTTTTCCTGGTATGATGAAGTGGCTGCGATCATGCTGGCGTGGATTACCTATTACGGATCGGCGCTTGCGGCGTTGCACCGTCGTCATATCGGGTTTGATACTGTTTTGCTGGCTTTGCCCCGCACATTGCGGATGGCTGCGTTGCTTTTGGGCGAAGCGATTGTTCTGGTGTTCTTCATCTTGATGGCGCGTGCGGGATTTCGGGTCCTCGAAGTACTTGAAGGCGATACACTGATTTCGATTACCTGGGTTCCAGTGCAGTTGACGCAATCGGTTATCCCGATTGGCGCCCTGCTGTATATTCTGAGCCAACTTCTCAGTCTGCCTGGTTACTGGAAGACCACTGCAGCGGGGATTTCGATCGAACACGCCGAGATCGAGGAAGAAGTCGAAGCTGAGCTTGCAAAAAACAAGGATCGTGTCTGATGCTGATATTCGCCATTTTTGTCGGGTTGATGCTGATGATCTGCATCAATGTTCCCATCGCCGTGGCCCTTGCCATGTGTGGTGTCATAGGTCTCGTGTTGACCGAAGGCGTCGACAGTCTAGTGACCATCGCGCTTGACATGTATGACGGCTCGACCAAATTCTCGCTTATTGCAATCCCGATGTTTGTTCTGGCCGGCGCCATCATGAATGCCGGCGGCATCACAGACCGGCTGATCAATTTTGTCTCCAGCCTGATCGGGTTTGTCCGTGGCGGGCTTGCCATGGTCAATATCGGGGTGTCCCTGTTCTTTGCCGAAATTTCCGGCTCGGCGGTAGCGGACGTTGCGGCCATGGGGTCGATCCTGATCCCGCAAATGAAGAAGCGCGGGTACAGCAAGGAGTTCTCGGCGGCGGTCACCTCATCGTCTGCGTCTCTCGCCATCATCATTCCGCCGTCCATTCCGATGATCCTTTACGCAGCATCGGCCAATACATCGGTTGAACAGCTTTTTGTCGCCGGTGTGGTGCCTGGTCTTCTGGGGGCCGCAGGGCTGATGGGCGTCGCCTACCTCTTTGCGAAGCGGTACAATTTTCCGACCGAAGAAGCCTTCAACATGCCGCGTGTGCGCGAAACATTTGTTGATGCTCTTCCCGCATTTGCCCTGCCGATGATCATCCTTGGTGGCATCTTCGGCGGATTTGTCACGGCGACTGAAGCTGCAGGCCTTGCTGTTCTGGCTGCCCTGGTTGTCTCGGCATGGTACCGAAACATCGACTGGAGCCACCTGCGGCGGGCCATGCTGGACGGCGGCATCCAGACTGCAGTGGTCATGCTTCTGGTCGCAGCGTCGGTTCTCATGGGTGGCTTTCTGACCCGCGCCCAGATTCCACAGCATTTGGCCGAAAGCATCCTGTCGATCACCACCGAACAATGGGCAATCTTGCTGATCCTGAATTTCTTCTTTCTGATCATTGGCTTTTTCCTGCATTCGGCCGCCGCCATCATCCTGGTTATCCCGATCGTGATTCCGCTGATTACGGCTGCAGGCATTGATCCCGTCCATTTCGGCCTCATTGTCACGCTCAATCTTGCCATCGGTCAGCAGACGCCACCGGTTGCCTCGGTTCTGATCACCGCCTGCTCGGTGGCCCGGGCCAACATCTGGGAAGTCTCGAAGGTCAATATCTGGTTTGTCGGGGTGCTTCTGGCGGTGCTGATGCTCTGTACCTACGTACCCGCGGTTCCGATGTACCTTGTGGAGTATTTCTACCGATGAGCGAGATCACGCCTGACCTGACTGAGGAATTGCGCGGCAAGACGCTCTGGGTGACGTTCAACCGCCCGGCAAGCCGCAATGCGCTGACATTTGAGATGTATGAGGCGCTCGCCAGGATCTGCCGGGACGCGCCGACAGACGGCTCCATCACCGCGATTGTGCTTTCCGGCGCTGGCGGCAAGGCCTTTGCTGCCGGAACCGACATGACCCAGTTCCGGGCGTTTGATACGGCCCAGGATGCGCTGGAATATGAAACGCGGATCAACAGCGTTCTTGATGCGGTCGAGCAGTGCCCGCTGCCGACGATCGCGGCCATCAACGGTGCCTGCACCGGGGGTGGCGCATCGATTGCGGCGGCATGTGACCTGCGGATTGGCTCGGCCAGTCTGAAATTCGGATTTCCGATCGCCAGGACTCTGGGCAATTGTCTGGCCGCGGCAAATCTTGAGCGTCTTTCAGATCTGGTTGGTGCAGGTCGCGTCCGGGAGATGGTTTTTACAGCCAGGCTGATGACCGCCAATGAAGCCGTTTCGGTTGGCCTTGTCAGCGAGATCCTGGCAGACGAGGCAGCATTGCTGGTCCGGGCCGAGGAACTCGCAAATCATGTAGGCTCCATGGCGCCGCTGACCTTGCGGGCAACCAAGGAGGCCATGCGCCGCAACCGGGTGGCGACAAAGGTGGATGATTCCGACCTGATTACCATGTGCTACATGAGTGATGATTTTCGCAAGGGCATGGAGGCCTTTCTCGGCAAGACCAAGCCGGAATGGAAGGGCAAATGACCGCACAAACCGGCCCACTCAAAGGTATGAAAGTCATCGAACTGGCTCACATCATGGCAGGTCCGGTGTGTGGGCTCATGCTGGCCGACATGGGCGCGGATGTGATCAAGGTGGAAAAACCCAGTGGTGACGACAGCCGCAGGTTCGTACCGCCTGACATCGAAGGTGAATCCGCAGCCTACATGATGATGAACCGCAACAAGCGCGGCATTGCGCTCAATCTCAAGGATCCGGCGGCGGTCGAGGTGCTGCACAAGCTGTTGCTGGATGCAGACGTTGTCATTGAAAATTACAGGCTGGGCACGATGGAGCGGCTGGGGCTCGGCTATGAAGAACTTTCGAAAATCAACCCGCGCCTGATCTATTGCGAGATTTCGGGTTTCGGCCGGACCGGGCCCTATTCGCAACGCGGCGGGTTTGACCTGATTGCCCAGGGCATGTCCGGGCTGATGTCCATCACGGGCGAGGGACCCGGGCGTCCGCCGGTGAAGGTCGCCGCTCCGATATCCGATATCAATGCCGGTATCCTGGCGGCCATGGGGGTGTCCGCGGCCTATGCAAACATGCTCAAGACCGGACGCGGGCAGAAGGTTGACACGTCGCTGTTCGAGGCGGCAATCGTCCAGACCTACTGGCAATCCGCGATTGCCTTTGCAACAGGCGAAAATCCGAAGCCGATGGGGTCGGCCCATCCCTTGAACGCACCCTACCAGTCTTTCGAGACCAGCGATGGATGGATCAATGTGGGGGCTGCCAATCAAAGCAATTGGCTCAGATTCCTGGGTGTGATTTCCGCCCCTGAACTCGACGCCGATCCGCGGTTTTCCTCAAACCTGCAGCGGATGAAGAATTTGCCTGCCTTGGTGCGGATACTTGATGATTTTCTCAAGAAAGACACCACCGCGAACTGGCTGGCCAGGATGGAAGAGGCAAAATTGCCCGCCGGGCCGGTTCTGGAAATTCTCGAAATGCATGAGGACCCCCAGGCTCTGGCCCGTGACATGATTGTCGAGGTTGATCACCCGAGGGCGGGGCAGGTCAAGACTTTGGGACACCCGGTAAAATTCAGTGAAACCCCTGCCAGAATTACCCGAGCGGCCCCATTTCTGGGTCAGCATTCAAAAGAGGTCCTGGTCGAGATAGGTTACGATACCGCGGACATTGATGAATTGATCCGCACCGAGGCAGTCATTTCAACCTGATCTGTTGCCGGTCCTGGATTTATGGTGACCTGCAGCTTCGGCTGTCAGCAGCAGATATTGGACGTATGCCGGGATACCCGGCGACGAAAATCAGCGCTATTCGAGTGATCAGATACGGGGAGATCAAGTCTTGGAACTCAATCTAGAGACCGCACAGTCCATTGTTTCGTTTGCGCTGGAATGGCGTAAAGAAAAGAACATGAAGCCCCTTACCGTCGCGGTTCTCGACAGTGGTGGCTTCCTTATTACTCTGTTGCGAGAAGATGGCGTGAGCAACCTGCGCCCCGAAATAGCGCAGGGAAAGGCTCGCGGCGCTGTCGCCATGGGTTTGGGCTCACGTGCGCTTTTTGAGCGTGCCCAATCGCAACCGTTCTTCATTCAGGCAATGAACAGTCTGGCCTCAGGATCGCTCGTCCCGGTACCGGGCGGGGTGTTGATAAAACGCGATGGCACGCTGTTGGGTGCGGTGGGCATTACGGGTGACTCGTCGGACAATGACGAAGCCTGTGCAATTGCAGCAATTGAAGGGGCTGGATTTACAGCTGACGGTGGCTAGGCTTTCCTCTTCTCCTCCGCCCGCGTTGATGCTCTCGTCAGTTGCTATGCGCAGCCGGGGAACTGTCCATAGTACGGTAAAGATACATCCACTGCCCGCGCACCTCGATGTAAGTTCTTTAATTGATCGTCAGTGTTGATTTCCACTCAGAACTGAGCCGGGGGATGCGGACAAAAAGTTGGACTGTTTCATACGGTAAGGCCGAGGCTTTTCGATACTCGACCGGGCTGAGCGATCCCAACGATATCTTGATGCGCTTTTCATTGTACCAGCGGATGTAGGCATCTCCCTCGGCGACGAACTGTTCGATTGTGATGGTCTTCCAGTCTTGTGGATAAAAGAGTTCCGTTTTCAACCGGCCGAAGAAGCCTTCGCACGCGGCATTATCTTGTGAGCAGCCCTTTCGCGACATCGAGCGAACCAGTTTCGCTTCGCTGATCCGGGTAAGTCAGCCGGGCCAGCGATAATGGGCTCCTCTATCAGAATGGCATTGGTGCAGGGATCAAATTTCAACGTTTTGCATCTATGCGACCGGGATCGGAAATAGCTTGATTGATCCAGCATGCCGCACAAACATAACGCCGCCGGCCGCCATCACATCGGTAAGATGAAATTCAAAGTGACGAACTGGGCGGAGTACGAGGCGGGTCTTAGCCGCCGTGGCAGTTTGACACTTTGGATAACACCGGAAACGCTGGCAGGCTGGGCCGCCCCACGGCGCATGACGAGAGGAGGCAGCCGCGTTACTCTGATCTGGCGATCGAAACGACGCTGATGCTGGGCATGGTATTCGGATTACGGTTGCGCCAGAGCGAAGGGCTTTTGTGTTCGGTGTTTGATATGATGGCATTGGATCTGCCTGTGCCCGATCACACCACGCTGAGCCGGAGGGCCAGAACCTGGAGGCCATTGGCCAGAGGCAACGACCGACCGCATGCGGCTGACGGGCCCATTCACGTTCTGGTCGATAGCACCGGGCTAAAGATCTATGGTGCTGGCCAATGGCTGGAAGAAAAGCATGGGGCGAAGTGCCGGCGTGGTTGGCGAAAATTGCACTTGGCGGTTGATGCCGACAGTGGTGAGATCATTGCACATAGCCTGACAGATCAGGAAGCCGGCGATACCTCGCAGATGGAGCCATTGCTGGCTCAGATCGACGATGAGATCGGCCAGTTCACTGCCGATGGAGCCTATGATGGTACTCCCACCTACGACGCTGTTTTCCATCACAGCGCAGGCGCAAGGGTCGTCATTCCACCGCGATCGAACGCGGTTGAACGGCCTACCGCCCAAGCATGCTGCCAGAGAGATGACCACATAACCTCCATGCAGATAGATGGCCGGCTGAAATGGCAGGCATCAACCGGCTATGGCAAGCGAGCTTTGGTTGAAACCGCGATGGGTCGATACAAGGGCGTTATCGGGCCGCGTTTGCGTGCTCGCTCATTCCTTGCTCAACAGACAGAGGCTGCGATCGGCGTGGCCATACTTAACCGAATGCTTGCCTGTGGACGCCCGAAATCCGTTCGTTGCCAAGCATCGGCGGGAGCAACCAAATAAGCGGACCCATCAAAGAACGAGCTCCGCTCATCGGCTGATCCGCGCACCAACGCCGTCGCACAAGGGTCTCAACAATCGGGCCGAAAACAGTCACTTGCCGTTTCGAAAGCGAGAACGAACAATGCAAGGCCACCGGTCGCCGGGAGCGCTGCAACGGTTCGTCTCCATGCACTCGGCTATCCGCAATTGCTTTTCAATTCCATCCCGCCGCCGTGCCGCACAAACAATTCGCTACCATCGCTTCGAAGCGCTCGACGCATGGAAAATTGCGGCCTGCATCGCCTGAAAATTCCGGAACGTCCGGCCCTTCTCAGCCTGCCAAACTTAACGTGACAACGCCACCAGAAATCCTCTCTTCTCAATTAAGCCGTATCTGTCTCAAGGGCGCTGATGTCAGACAGGCGTGGGTCTACTGAGCCATAGGTGGAATTCCACCTGTCTCGATGCGACGTTCCGAATGTGGGGTACGGAATGCAAGCCTCATCTGCTTTTCTGTCTCGATCAACGCGAAGAAGACGGCTCCCACCCCCACGATCAGGAGGCCGTCGAACGGTGGCACGCCCTGGGTTCCGAAGACCGCCTGGAGGGGCGGCAGATAGGTGATGACGAACTGCGCAGCTGTGACGGCGATCACGCAGGCCCAAACGATCCGGGTACCCCTCGCTGCTGCCCAGGTGAGCGATGTGCCGTAGATATTGCGGATGAAGAAGAGGTGGAAGATCTCGAGCACCACCAGCGTGTTCATGGCGATGGTCTGGGCAAGCGCCACCGGATAGCCACGATCGATCGCGTAAAAATACATGCCGAACACCGCCGTCAGAAACAGGGTCGAGACGAGCACGATGTGCCAGACGAGTTCGGCCGTCAGCAACGACTCATCTCGCGGGCGGGGCGGCCGACACATGGTGCCGGGCTCGGATGGCTCGAAGGCGAGTGCGAGGCCGAGCGTCACGGCAGTGATCAGGTTGATCCACAGGATCTGCACTGCGGTGATCGGCAGCGCCATGCCGGCGAAGAGCGCCACGATGATCGTCATCGCCTCGCCCGCATTGGTGGGCAGGGTCCAGCTGATCACCTTCTTGATGTTGTCGTAGACGGTGCGCCCCTCGCGCACCGCGGCGGCGATGGAGGCGAAATTGTCGTCGGCAAGCACGAATTCGGCAGCCTCCTTCGCCGCCTCGCTGCCTTTAAGCCCCATGGCGATGCCGGCATCGGCGCGCTTGAGGGCTGGTGCGTCGTTCACCCCGTCGCCGGTCATTGCCACAGTCAGGCCACGCGCCTGCAGGGCGGTTACGAGGCGCAGCTTGTGAGCGGGGGAAGTGCGGGCGAAGATGTCTGTCTCCATCACCGCATCCGCCAGGGCGGAGTCGTCCATCGCTTCGAGATCGGCACCGGTCAACACGCGGTCATGGTTCTTCAGCCCGATCATGCCCGCAATCGCGCGCGCGGTGGCTGCGTGGTCCCCGGTGATCATCTTCACCCGGATACCGGCGGCGTGGCACTCGGCCACGGCGTCGATGGCTTCGGTCCGCGGCGGATCGATCAGGCCGACCAATCCGATCAGCGTGAGTTGCCCCTCCAGATCAGCAATGTTCAGGATCGTTTGCTCTTGCGGCACCGCCCATACCGCCACAGCAATCACCCGTTGACCTTCGGCGGCCAGTTCTTCCACCATTCCATGCCAGTGGTCGACATCGAGCGGCTCCGATCCTCCGTCTGCGGCACGCTGGTCGGCGCACAGAGCCACCACCGCTTCGGGGGCACCCTTGACGTGGATGCAGGCGTGGTCCCCGTGGTCGTGGTGCAGGACCGCCATGTAGCGATGGGCGGCGTCGAAGGGGATCGAGTCGGTCCGCGTCCATTGCCGGAAAGGCTCGGGGCCGTCGCCGGTGATTTTGCCAGCAAGCGCCATCAACGCGCCTTCCATCGGGTCGCCTTCGACCCGCCAGCCCTCGTTATGGGCATGCAGCATCGCGTCGTTGCACAGTCCCGCGCCGCGCGCGAACTCCATCAGCACGGCATGCTCGTCGGGATGCGCGTCCGCCTCGCGCCAGCGCACCGCGCCCTCGGGTGCATAGCCGCTGCCACCGACCGAATAGACATGCTCGGCCGCAGCCAGCGTCGCCGCCATCATCTCGTTGCGCGTGAGCGTGCCGGTCTTGTCGGTGCAGATAACCGAGACCGAGCCCAACGTCTCGATCGCCGGCAGGCGGCGAACGATGGCGTTGCGCCGCGCCATGGCCTGCACGCCCACGGCCAGCGTGATCGTCAGAACCGCCGGCAGTCCTTCGGGGATCGCGGCAACCGACAGGCCGACGACCGCCATGAAGAGTTCCGAGAAGGGCAGATGCCCGACGAAATAGCCATAGGCCAGGAGCGCGCCGGCCATGATCAGGATGAAGACGGTCAGCCAGCGGGCGAAGCCGTCCATCTGGGCGACGAGCGGCGTCGTCAGCGTCTCGACGCGGGCGAGCATGCCGCTGATCCGGCCGATCTGGGTACCGGGTCCGGTGGCGGCGACCACGCCACGCCCCGCGCCCGCCGCCACCAGCGTGCCGGAAAACAGCATCGAGGTCCGGTCGCCGAGAGCCGCGTCTTCCGCCACCGGGGCAGTGCCCTTGTCCACCGGCACGGACTCGCCCGTCAGGATCGCCTCTTCCGCCTTCAGCCCGCGCCCCTCGATCAGCCGAAGATCGGCGGGCACCCGGTCGCCTGCCTCGATCAGCACGATGTCGCCCGGCACGAGCTCGGCCGCATCGACGCCGATCCGTCGCCCGTCGCGCAGCACGGCCGACCTCGGCGCCAACATTCCCCGGATTGCATCCATTGCCTGCTCGGCACGGCCTTCCTGAATGTAACCTATCACCGCGTTGACGATTACCACTGCGAGGATCACGCCGGTGTCCACCCAGTGCTGCATTGCCGCCGTCACCGCGGCGGATGCGATCAGCACGTAGATCAGCACATTGTGGAAATGAGAGAGAAACCGCAGAAGCGCGCTGCGCCTCGGCGGCTCGGGCAGCCTGTTCGCTCCGTATCTGTCCAGACGCGTTGCCGCTTCCTCGGAGCTCAGTCCCTTGGCCGAGGCATCGAGAGACCGAAGCACTGCGTCGATCGGTATGGCGTGAGCTGCAAATTGCTGTGGACGATCAGACATCGATTTTGACCTCAAGTACTTTCAGGAATCCGGCTGACGAGCAGCTTGTCTATGCGCAGGCCGTCCATGTCGACGATCTCAATCCGCCAGCCGTCGACCGTAATGCTTTGCCCAACTGCGGGAACCTCTCCGACACGTTCGAGTACCAGACCTGCCACCGTTTCATAAGACGGTTCTCCCTCGATAACGAGATCGTGGCGCTCCGCGAATTCGTCGATCGGCATCCAGCCGGCGACGAGCAATGATCCGCCCTCTCGCTCGACGAATTTCGGCTCGTCCGCATCGGTCTCGTCGAACCCGCCCGCGATAGCACCCAGAATGTCCATGGGCGTGATGATTCCCTCAAAATGTCCGTACTCGTCGTAGACCAGGAGCATATGGCACGGGGAATTGCGCAAGCGCTCGATCACGTCGAGCGCCGGCAAGTTATCCTGGATCACCGGAGCGGGACGCATCAGCGCCATTGCATCGAGATCGTTGACTGTCGTCGTCAGAAGATCGCGGCTGTGAATGACCCCGACGATGTCGTCCCGGCCACCCCGGCGCAGCGGAAGAAGGGAATGGCCCGACGCGCGAAACCGCGCGAGAATCTCTGTGCGCGTCTCGCCCGCCTTTGCGATTTCGACATTATGACGCGGAGTCATCAGGCCGCGGGCACGCCTATCCGAGAAGCGCATCACACCGCCGATCAGTTCCTTCTCGGCCCTGTGAATAACGCCGGCTCCAGCAGCTTCAGAGAGGATCATCCGGATGTCCTCGTCGCTGACTGAGGCCTCCCGCCGGCCCGACTGGCCAAGCAGTCGAAGAACCATTTTGCCCGACCGGTCGAGCAACCAGACCACCGGCGCGGCGATCCGAGACAACAGGTACATAGCTGCCGCGACGCGGCAGGCGACAGTTTCGGGCGCCGCGAGCGCGATTTGCTTGGGCACCAGTTCGCCTATGATCAGCGATAGGTAAGTCGTGGCGACGACGACGAGCCCGACGCCGACTTCGTCCGCCATTCTTTCGGGTACGCCGAGATCGGGAAGGACGTCCGCCAACCGCACACCAATCGTTGCGCCAGAGAACGCGCCCGCGAGGATCCCAACCAGGGTTATGCCGATCTGAACCGTTGAGAGGAAGCGTCCGGGATCGGCTGCCAAATTCAAAGCCGTGCGTGCGCCCCGGTTGCCTCGGTCGGCCTGGACCTTGAGACGGGCTGGTCGCGCCGAGACGATGGCGAGTTCTGACATCGCCAGCAGTCCGTTCAGGCAGATCAGGAGCAAGACAAGTGCGACTTCAACAAACACGGAATATGCACCTCCATGATGCCCGTTTTCACTCGGTTTCGATGGACGGGATCTCTGTCCGCTCTTCTTCAGGTGCGCCACAGAGCAGATCGACGGCTCGGTCAGCGGCGTCCTGGAACGGCTCCAGCACCATGTCCGCCCCAGAAGCGAACAGTTCCTCGGTGTCCTTGAGGTGATGCGAGGCCACGGCCACACGCCCACGGAAGCCGGAGCTGCGTGCCAGCTGGATCAACGTCGTGCGCGTGTCTTCGTGGCTGAGACCTGTCGGGTGGATCGGCACGGTCGAGACGACCCAATCGGCCCGCGACAGCGGTAGCTCGGCCACGAATTCCGGGTCGGTCGCGTCGCCGAACTCGGTCTCGAGACCAAGCTCGCGCCAGCGGCGCACGGCCAGAGGGTTGAAGTCGACACCGAGCACCCGGACGCCCCGCTTCTGCAGGCGCATTCCGATCGCGGTGCCGAACCGTCCGAGCCCAAAGAGAACTACCCTGTAACCGTCCTCACGATGCGCCCCCGCCTCGGACGGTTCGCGCGGCGTGCCCTTGCGCTCGAACACGCCGAGCAGTGGCTCGAACACGGCGTAGAGCTGGTGCGAATAGGTGATCATGTAGGTGGAGACCGCGATGGTGACGAGCCCCACCATGGTTACGAGGCCGAGTGCGTCCTCCTGCACGTGTCCAAGTGAGACGCCCATGGCCACGAAGATCAGGGAGAACTCGCTGATTTGCGCCACGGTGAGCCCGGCAAGGAAGCCCGTGCGCTTGCGATAGCCCAACGCTCCCATGATCGCGAGCACGATCAGCGGGTTGCCGATGAGCACGAAAAACGAGAAGACTATAGCGCCGGTGACGTGGGCTCCGAGCAGCGACAAGTCGAGTGTTGCTCCAAGCGCGATGAAGAAGAACAGGAGCAGAAAATCCCTGAGCGGCGCGAGCCGGGCGGCGATGGTCTCGCGATAGGGCGTCGACGCAAGCGCGACGCCCGCCAGAAGACCGCCCACCTCCTTGCCGAGGCCGACAAAACCGCCGATTGCCGCGAACATCGCCGCCATCGCGATAGCGAAGATCACCAGCAGCTCCGGCACCTGCGCGAGCCGTTCGGTGAGCGGGTTGGCCATGTAGCGAACGAACAGTACGACAAGTGCCACCATCGCGGCACCGGAGACCAGCACCGACAGAACCGACCCGCCGCCATGGCCGCCGTCGCCTGCGGCACCGATGCCGATGGCCGACAGCACGATCATCGCCAGGACCACAACGAGGTCCTGCACGATCAGGAAACCGAGCGCGATCTGTCCATGCAGACTGTCGATTTCACGTTTGTCCGACAGCAGCTTCACGATGATGATCGTCGAGGAAAAGGTCAGTGCCACGGCGACATATAGGCTGGTGACATGCCCCAGCCCCACGGTCAGCCCGATCAGGTATCCGAAGATCGAGGTGAACGCGACCTGGCCGAGGCCGGTCATCAGCGCCACCTGGCCGAGCGACCGGATGAGTTTCACGTCGAGCTTGATGCCGACAAGAAACAGTAGCACGGCGATGCCGAGTTCGGAAAGCAGATCGATCTGCTCGTCGGAATGGACCACATCAAGCGCGGACGGTCCGGCAACCAGGCCGACTGCGATGAAGCTGACAATCAGCGGCTGGCGCAGCAAGATGCCGAACAGGCCAATGGCGGCGGCCATAACGAGCAGGACAGCGACCTCGGCAAAGGGCGAGTGAAGCAGGGTGTCGATCATTCACCGCTCTCGCTACCGGTCATCGGGTCAAGGTTGGACGACACTCCTGCCTTCGCGCCGGTCTCGCGCGCACGCGTCGCATGTTTGGAAAGGAAGCTATCCAGGTCGATGTCGGCAATCCGCCAGCCCTTGCCGATCTCGATCGCTCGCAATTCTCCGTCCTTGATCCAGCCACGGACCGTCGCTTCGCTGACCTTCAGGCGGTCGGCTACATCCTTCACCGTCTGATACTGATCACGCGCCATCTTGTGCCCTGTCTGGTGTTCTTTGGTGCAGAATAGCGATGCTGTGTGCAATTGAGATGATCTGAATCAAATGAAAAACCCCTTCGACATGGTTTGCTGAACACGTCATCACCGGCGCTTCGGCAAGGAGTACGATATGAAAAAGATCATGCTGGCCACCGACTTATCCGAGAGGTCGGATCGCGCACTCCGGCGTGCGACCTTGCTTGCCCAGCAGTTCGACGCTTCTCTGTCGATTGTTCATGTTGTCGATG
Source organism: Alphaproteobacteria bacterium (assembly GCA_018829385.1). GTDB lineage: Bacteria > Pseudomonadota > Alphaproteobacteria > Rhizobiales > Rhizobiaceae > Hoeflea. The sequence continues at coordinate 11,724 of JAHJUC010000670.1, read as the reverse complement.
ACGACCAACCGCAGCGCATTGTCGATAACGAACGCAATATGGCCTCCGTACTGCTCCGGGAGTTGCAGCTCACGGTGAAGAATGTCGATGGAGTCATCTGCGAGTCCCGTGTGGTGCTTTCCGATCCCTTCGCCGGGATCGCCCAAGCGGCCGAGGAGGAAATGCCGGACCTCCTTGTCATCGGACCACATCGACGGCAGGCATTGCGGGATGTGTTCGTCGGCACGACGGCCGAGCGAACAATACGTTCCGTCACCTGTCCCGTGCTCATGGTCAACGCCCCGCCTGTCGCCCCCTACGGGCATGTGATGATCACCACCGACTTGTCCGAGGGGTCCGAGCGCGTGGTGAAAACCGGCGTGGCACTGGAGATAGCGCGAGGAGCCCGAGCCTCGCTTCTGCATGTCTTTGATGCTCCGGCGGTTCATTTGGCCATGAGCTATACAATGCGGACAAAGGAGCGACAGACTTATCTTGACGATCAGAGAAAGGCGGCGGCACGCAGCCTCGCCGACTTCGTGAACAGGCTGGAGTTGCGTTCCATTCGACAAAAGGTTCGTCAGTTGCAGCACTCTGCGGCCGACGAGATACTCATGGCGGCACGGGAAGAAACGGCGGATCTCGTCATCATCGGAACCCATAGCCGAAGTGGCGTTGCGAAGCTCTTTCTCGGCAGTGTGGCCGAAAACGTGCTGCGCAGCGCCGAATGCGATGTGCTTGTCGTTCCCCCAACATACACTCGACGGGAAGCTATCAGTCAGGCGTGAACATTCGTTGATTTCCATCAATGCGGGAATGACCTGACTGGAGGAGAAACATACATGTGGTTACGAATTGCAACACTTGTCGCAACCTTGGCAGGGGTTTTGGCGATACTGCCGATGGCGCAGGGACAGGCACTCCATGACGTGCACAAAGAAGCCGGTGTTGCCTGCACCGCTTGCCACAAGGAGGAGCCGGCTGCGGTCGCGCCCCCGAATGCAGTTTGCGTCGCCTGTCACGGAGCAATGTTGGGGCAGGATGCCCCGGCAGTGTTCCCCGATCCTCACCGGTCTCCCCATCTGGGACCGGACGAAATTCCAGCCTGCAACGACTGCCACAAGATCCACCGCGAATCCGAGGTGACGTGTGTGATGTGTCACCGGGGATTCGAGTTTCAGATCAAATAGCCGCCACTGGTGGCTGAGTATGGAGATAGCCATGACTGACAGCACAAAAAACACGTTCAGCCGGAGAAGCATGCTCGCAACACTCGGAGCCGGCGCCGGCCTCGCCGGGTTGGGAGCGGTGACATCGGCCAAGGCCGCTGACCTGCCGTCGCCTGAGACTGTCGAAACGTTCGACGTCGTAGTTATCGGAACCGGTTTGGCGGGAACCGTCGCTGCGCTTGAGGCAGCCTCGAGCGGAGCAAAGGTCGCCATCGTGGAGAAGGCGCCTGAAAATCGCGCGGGAGGAAACTCCGCCTTTTCAGCAGGCATTATCGCAATGCCCGCTTCCCAGTCCGCTGGCGATCAAGATGCCTTTCTTGAAGACTTTGTGGCAAAGGGCAAAGGCCGCGGGAATCGCACAGTTTACGAACTCATGGCCAAGGCGGCGCGTGCCGACGTGGACTGGCTGCGCAGCCACGGCGTCGAATTTCTTCCGGAGGGAACGATGCCACCCTACCGGATCGCGACCGCCACGACCGCACCCGGTCCGTACATGGGTATGCCTCGGACGCTGGCCGACCTACGCAAGAAGATCACGGGTATGGGCGGCCGCTTCTTCTTTGACACGAAGGCGAAACAGCTGGTGATTGATGGCAAGGGAGCGGTTTCCGGGGTGCGAGCGGTTGGCCCTGCAGGTGTCGTGGAATTGGCGGCAAGATCGGTGGTAATCACCACCGGGGGCTATGCGGGAAATCCTCAGATCATTGCCGCCTACTCCGATCCCAATGCCGAAGCCATGATGGTACGTGGAATCGGATGGGCGACCGGCGACGGACTTGTCCTGGCAGAAGAGGTCGGTGCCGGCTTGCGCGGAATGGGCGGAATCATGGCCCTTCACATCGCGGCGGTCGACGCGGTCGAAACAGCCGCAGGCAATCCGTTTGCCGCTCTCCCCTACTGCATTTCCGTGAATCAGGAGGGCAAGCGCTTCATCGACGAATCGAAGGGATATGTTGCGCACGGCAAAGCCGTTCTGGCTCAGCCTGGCCAGCGCGCATCCTTGGTCTTCGATCAACAGATCGCTGAACTACCACCCTCGCAGACAACAATGGGCACCTTCCGTAGGCTCGGAATCGAAATGGCCGAGGCCGCAACTCTGGAAGAACTTGCTGAGAAGATTGGTGTGCCAGCGGACGCGCTGGTGGCGACAGTCAACGAGTTCAACACTAGTGTCGAAAACGGCACCGCGCCGAAGGCCTCGCCGCCGAAAGCCGCACTTGCAGGCAAGATCGAGACGGCGCCTTTCTATGCATTTCGTTCGCTGGCTCCAGGTGTCACCCTCACGTTTGGAGGGATCATGATCAACGAAAAGGCCGAAGTGCTTGAGGCGGACGGCAGGGTGATCCCCGGTCTCTATGCCGCTGGTGAAGGTGCCGGACACGTGTTCTATGATGACTATGTCGGCGGCGGCTCACTCGCCAACTGTCTGGTTATGGGGCGCATAGCCGGACGAGAAGCGGTCGCGGGCATCCGATAAGGCCTATTCCGGCTGGACTACGGTCTGGCCGGGACGCTGGCTCTGAGGTGTAATGCGGTCGTGTCGATCGCACCGCGAACCGGTTCGAGATCGTTGATTTAGATCGACGTTGGACGGTAATCCTTCCATTTTTAACGGCACCCTCTTCCTCGTGGTGCTCTATGCCAGCTTCTTCATGGCCGAACGCGGCGTGATGACGCAGAAGATGGTGATTGCACTGGGCGGCGAAGGGGCCGATGGCCGCGCAATTTCGCTTCCATCACGAATATACGAACGGATTGGGCAGTATCTGCTCGTCAAGACCGTTGTGAACCTGATCCTTGGAGCGGTTTCGTTTGCCATCATGCTGCTACATGGGATTGAGTTCGCGCTATTCTGGGCTGTCCTGATCACGGATAGCCGCGCCAACGGGCGCTTCCGGAATTTGATCAGTCACGAGGTAATCATGATCTCCAAACGAAAACTCATGTTGGGCTTTGCGGCTTTGGCATTGATGTCGGCACCGCAGGCTCACGCGCATGTAAAGTTATTCAAGCTCGACCCCAAGTTTGAGCCACAATCAGTAGCATTCTCGGGATACGCGCCCGGTACCGTTATCGTCGACCCAACGAACCACTTTCTCTACTTGCAACTGAGCAATGGAATTGCACGCCGCTACGGCGTGGGTGTTGGCAAGGCGGGCCTTACTTTCAAAGGGACTGCCACGATTGCTCGCAAGGCGAAATGGCCAAGCTGGACGCCGACGAAGAACATGATCCGGCACCAGCCCGGCAAATACGCAAAATATGCCAAGGGTGTCCCCGGCGGTCCCGGCAATCCGCTCGGATCACGCGCGCTTTATCTCTACAGGAACGGACGCGACACCTACTACCGCATCCACGGCACGACACAGCCCTCGTCGATTGGGCGCTCGGTCTCCAACGGCTGTATTCGCATGATCAATGCACATGTCGAAGACCTTTATGAAAGAGTGCCGGTTGGTGCAAAGGTGGTGGTGTTGTGATGCATCAGGAAACACACGAACCATCAGGGACTGTCATGAATTTCGTTTGCGGATGGGCATAATGGGTAAGAAGGAGACCCAATATGTCACGACGCAAGGAACCTTCGATGGTAGCGTCGCCTTAATCGTGTCTGGGGTGAAAGCAGTCTTTGACAGAGCTTTCAGGCCTCGATCAACATGGCGATCTCCCGCCAGGCCGTAGTGGCATGGGCGCGAAGTTGGCGATGATCGGTTGCGGTAAGATGTTTTCAATGAAGATGGAAGAGATTGCCGATCTGACCGTGGTTTGAGACGAAACCCTGGCATTGGCGCGCCGATTTGAACCGCATCATACGCTTTTCTCGTCGTCGCAGAGGAAGGTGAGAGTTCTCTGCGCGATTGTTCAAGCCTTATGCGAGCGATGCTCGACGCCTGGGATCAGCTCAGCTTTCGCGGCCGAATAGGAGCGCAGCTTGTCGGTAATCATTACACGTGGCGTGATACCTTGGGCTCTCAGCAGCTTTCGCATCAGCCGGAGAGCGGCCTTCCGATTTCTGCGGCTTTGCAGGATAGCCTCGAGGACGTATCCGTTGGCATCGACGGCGCGCCATAGCCAGTATTTCTGTCCCTTGATGGACACAACCATCTCATCAAGGTGCCACTTGTCGGCAAAGCTACCTCGCGACTGTCGCCGGAGTCGATGCGCGAACTTGCTGCCGAACTTTGCAACCCACTCGGAGATGGTCTGAAACGAGACATCAATGCCACGCTCAGCAAGCAGGTCTTCAACGTCACGCAGGCTCAGAGGAAACCGATAATAGAGCCAGACTGTAGATACTCTCCCGACCCGGCGCACAAACCGGTCAACGTCTTCATCCGCGCCTTTCAGTTTGAACCGAAGGCCATGAGACGCATACCGTAGTTTTTTCCTCTGGCCGTTTCAGACGGGTTTGGGGCGATGAAGGTGCTGAGCGCAATTCTCAGCGTCACGGGCGTGTTGCCGAGTTCCTGAAGGATTTCGATGGGCCATAGCAGTTCGATTAGCCGCATTTCGTTCATACGTCGGCTCGACCGAACATTTTCGTAGGGCCGGATTTCACCCTGAACAATTAGCGTGACTGCGTTGGCTGTCACCCCGGAACTAGTGCCGATCTTCGAGGCCCTGATGCAGGCACGCAGCGACATCCTGGCTCGGATTGCTGCGCTCGACATTCGAATCCGGGCGATTGCCAAGTGCCATGCGACGGTCAGATTGCTGATGACGGCCCCTGGCGTGGGGCCGATAACCGCCATGGCGGTCGTTGCGGCGTTTGATGACGCAGACAGGTCCCGCAAGTCATCGAGCGCGGGAGCCTATCTCGGCCTCACGCCAAGGCGATATGAATCCGGTGAGATCAGCCGAAATGGACGGGTCTCCAAGCTCGGGGACGGGTTCACCCGAAAGTGCCTCTACGAGGCGGCAAACGCGATCTTCTGCCGAAACCTGGGTGGCCCGCGCCTGCGCAGCTGGGCCAGAGCGATTGCAGAGCGGACTGGCCCCCGGAAAGCCAAGGTTGCGTCAGCGCGGAAGCTGGCTGTGACCCTGCATGCCATGTGGCGCACCAACACGCCCTTCCGGGAGGCGGCCATGGCATAGGCCCAGAAATCAAAACGACGTTGATCCTCAACGCAACGGAATGCGTCCAGCCGGGACGCGCGGCGAGCGTGAGATCGCTCCGCGCTATGCGGCCAAGACCGCGCACACCACTTCGATCCACCCAACCCTGAACGCAAACATACGGCGTCCAAAGCGACGACCGCGGAGAGAACCCAAGAGCCCGGCACGCGAATCAAGGCGCAGAAGGATCAGCCCTTGACCACGGCGATTAGAGAACGCCTTGGGACACGATCCGGTTTCTGTCCGCGCCGCGGCATGACCGACGCGCCCCGTCGCACGGAGCCCGAGCCGTTGACCTGTGTCAAGGCGGTGCCGGGATTCTTGTGGGAATGTTCAACACATACAATGTGACAGGCAGCAAACTGCGACAAACAGTAATGCGATAATTGGGAAAGGCCGATATGGCCAACCACGCAAATCCGCCGGAGAAGCCTGGATCCGATGTTCTGGCACAAATGCTATTGGCAGTGGTGGCGGGACTGATGACCTTCTTCGTCATGTCGACGCAATGGCCGGGTGGTGCAACCGCAGTAAGGACCGTGTCCTACACCGAAATCAAGGAGATGATCCGGCAGGGCGCTGTCGGTGAGGCGACGCTCGAGGCTTCGGCCATTGTCGCGGTACTGCGCAAGCCACCCGCAGAAGGCGCAGAGAAGGTGCGTGCTGTCACCCCACAGCAGGTAGACCCGGAGCTGTTGCCGTTGCTTGAAAAAATGGGCGTCATCGTGACCGCCGAAGAGCCAAGGACAGCTTCGGTGCTGAGCTCGCTGCTGCCCTGGATACTGATTGTAGGGTTCTACCTGTGGCTCAGCCGCCGAATGATGGGCAGTGGGTTCGGTGGCGGCATGAGCGGTGGATTGCCCGGCGGCATGGGTGATTTCCTTAGCGGGCGAGCTTCGAAAGCCACCAAACCGGACAGCAAGGTCACCTTCGATGATGTGGCGGGGCAGGATCAGGCCAAGCGCGAGGTTTCCGAACTCGTGGAGTTTCTGCGCGATCCCGATCGATTCCAGAAGGTTGGCGCGACAGTGCCTCATGGAGTCCTGATGATGGGTCCACCGGGCACCGGCAAGACCCTGCTTGCCCGCGCGCTGGCCGGTGAGGCGGATGTACCATTTTTCTCCACCTCGGGTTCGGAATTCATCGAGGTCTTCGTGGGGGTCGGCGCTGGCCGTGTGCGCAAGATGTTCGAGGAGGCACGAAAACAGGCACCGTCCGTCATCTTCATCGACGAGTTGGACAGTATCGGGCGCACCCGTGGTACGGGTCTTGGTGGCGGTCATGATGAACGTGAACAGACGTTGAACCAGATCCTGGCGGAACTGGACGGGTTTAGTGCACGCGAGGCGGTTGTGGTTCTGGCCGCAACCAACCGCCCGGATGTGCTGGACCCGGCGCTGTTGCGTCCGGGCCGCTTCGACCGCCATGTAACCCTATCGCTGCCCGACAAGCCTGCTCGTCGCGCAATCCTGAATGTGCATATCAAGGACTTGCCCCTGCACCCTGATGTCGATCTCGATCTGGTCGCTGCAGGCACGCCGGGATTTTCTGGGGCAGATTTGAAAAACCTGCTGAACGAAGCCGCGATAACCGCTGCGCGTCGATCGGGGTCGGATATCAAGTCAGCCGACCTGGACGAGGCGCGAGACAAGGTGATGATGGGCACTGTCCGCACGCTAGCGATTATGCCAGATGAAAAGCACCGTCTGGCGGTGCATGAGGCCGGCCATACTGCCGCCGCTTTTTACAATCCCGGTGCTGACCCGCTCTACAAGGTCACGATCATCCCGCGCGGACGCAGCCTTGGCAGCACGCATATGTTGCCTGAACATGAACGCCACACACTGCCGGAAGCCTACCTGCGGGGTCAACTTACCACGCTACTGGCTGGTCGGGCTGCCGAAAAGGTGTTGCTCGGATCGGTCAGTTCCGGTGCTGATGACGACATCGGGCGAGCAACAACGCTGGCACGCTCAATGGTCGCGCGCTGGGGGATGGACCCCGAAATCGGCCCGGTCGATCTGCGTGAAAGCGAGGATCATCCGTTCCTCGGGCAACAGATCGCTCAGCCTCGGACTTTCGCAGACGAAACCGCTGCACGGGTCGATCAAGCGGTGATCACCTTACTGCATGAAGCCGAAAAACAGGCGGTTCACCTGATCGACGAGCACCGTGATCAGGTTATGCGACTTGTTGTCAGGCTAGAGGCTGAGGAAACGTTGGATCTGGACGCGATCAAGGCCTGCCTTGGTCCATGTCCGACATCAGCGCCCTTGAGACAGATTTGGTTTAATTGAGAAGAGAGGATTTTCGGCTCATCGTAGCTCACTCAAAGGAAGCTAAGATGAGACAGAAAACCGGGCCGCAGACATCGGCGGCAGAGAAGACGATCAAGGACATTCGCCGCGCGACGCGCAAACACCATTCCTCCGAGGACAAAATCCGTATCGTGCTGGAGGGCCTGCGTGGTGAGGACAGCATTGCCGCGAGCATGCCGCCACGCCGACCCGCCGGAAATCGATCAGCATCCGGGCCACATTGATCGCGATCCTCTCAACTCTCGTCGCAGGGTTGCTTGTCCTTGCTGTCATCAACATGTTGTCGGCTTGGGACCGAATGCAGAGCGCGCAAGCCATGCGCAGCAACAATGAAACCGGCGATTTCTTCCTTGCGAGCGCAGGTTCGCTCGCGCAAGAAAGGGGGATCACCAACACGGCGTTTTCCAGTTCAGCGAAGGCACCGGCCGAGCTGCTTGCTCGCATCGCCGACCTTCGCCAACGCGGGGATCGGGCATTGGACGCGGCGCTGGCGCAAGTAGCCAACTCGCCTGAGTTCAAGGGTAAGGATGCCCTACTCTCATTGGTATCCAAGAACAGGGCAACTCTTGAGAACATCCGGAACAAGGCGGATCAGCAACTGTCTCTCGACGTCGCCGTTCGCGATCAGGAAACAATGGCCCAATGGGTGCCCAGCATCACCGCAGTGATCATGTCCTCTCAGAACCTGAGGAAGGCAGCGCAGACGGTACCGACAAGTGCGCTTGCGCGGACCCAGATACTGCTTGACCTGCGAGAGGCCATGTGGGTGATCACGGAATATGCTGGACGGGAACGCGCGGTGATCGGTGGTGCTATAGCAAGGGGTGCCCAGCTCAATCCCCAACAGATGGCAATGCTTGCCGACTACCGTGGCCGGCTTGAACAGGCATGGGCTTCAGTGGACCTTTATTCCAGCCGCGATTTTGCAAGTTCATCTGTCATCTCCGCCGTTGATAACGCTCGGCAGACGTTTTTCACCGCTTATGAGAATACGCGGAAAAGTGTTTATGCGGCCAGCGCGGAAGCGCGTGACTATCCGCTGACGGGAGACCAATGGATCAGTGCAGCGACGAACGCAATCGACAGCTTGCTTGCACTTTCGGACTCCATCGGAGCATCTGCCGGTAGCTACACAAATCAGGTGGAAAGCAGCGGGCGTTTTGATGTTATGATTAGCGCTATAGGCCTGCTCCTGGCTATTTCGATCGGTGCATTTGCATTCTGGATCGTAGTGATGCGCATCGCGCGGCCGATTCAGTCACTAACAGGGACCATGTCCAGGCTAGCGGATGGCAACCTCGACATTGCCATTCCATCCGTTGAGCGTGGTGACGAGATCGGTCAGATGGCGCGCGCAGTCGAGGTGTTCCGCGAGGCCGGCCTCAATAATCGTCGCCTGGAGGAAGCCGCAGCAGAAGGACGTGAACTGACGGAACGTGAAAGGCAGGAGCGAGAGGCGCAGAAGGCCGCTGAAGCCCAACAGTTGAAGACAGCGACGGATACGCTCGGAACGGCGCTTGGTCATCTTGCCGAAGGAGATGTGGGTCACCGGATCGAGGTTCCGTTCGTCGATTCTCTCGATCAGATCCGGCTAGACTTCAATCAGTCTGCGGAACGATTGGAAGAGGCTCTGCGCATGGTTGGAGACAACGCCGCTGCAATTCATTCCGGGTCCGAGCAGATCCGTGCCGCTGCCGACGATCTTGCAAAGCGTACTGAAGTACAGGCTGCTTCTGTTGAACAGACTGCGGCGGCGATCGAACAAATCACGACAGCTGTTCGTGATACAAGCGCGAGAGCCGGTGAGGCGGGCGATCTGGTTGCCCGCACCCGTCAGCAGGCGGAACACTCGGGTACCGTGGTCGAGCAGGCGGTAGCGGCTATGGCCGCAATCGAGACCTCTTCGCATGAAATCAGCAACATCATCGGAGTAATTGACGGTATCGCCTTCCAGACCAATCTTTTGGCCTTGAATGCAGGTGTTGAAGCGGCGCGCGCAGGTGACGCTGGCAAGGGCTTCGCGGTCGTTGCCCAGGAAGTGCGTGAACTCGCTCAACGATCGGCAAGTGCGGCTCAAGACATCAAATCTCTGATTATGAGTTCGTCAGAGCAAGTCAGTTCCGGTGTTTCGCTTGTCGGGGAAACCGGAGATGCCTTGAAGCAGATCGTCGCCGAGGTGCAGGAAATCAACCAGCACGTCGTCGCAATTGTCGAGGCCGCCAAGGAACAGTCCGTTGGCCTCGGGGAAATCAACAAGGCCGTAAACCTCATGGATCAGAGCGCCCAAGAGAACGCCGCCATGGTGGAGCAGACATCGGCAGCCAGCCACAGCCTTGCTTCGGAAGCCGCGGCTCTCAACGGTCTGCTCGCCCGGTTCAAATTCGGAGAAACACGTGGGAAGGAACATCGGCCAGCATCAGCCTTACGTTCTCCGGCGCGCGCGCTGATCCAGAAAGTTGCGAATGCCGTCGGCCGGAAAACCGGTACGGCCTCCGGGACAGCTGAAGCGTGGGAGGAATTCTGAACTCGCAAGCCGCTTGCCGTGTCCGCTGTCAATGTAGCGGCGCTCGTTCAAGTTCCTAATATGAAGGAAGCAGGATCTCATCGCCATCAATTTGACTTGCGATGAGATCCTTCACCACGCTAACAGCGGCTCTACTGCAAATGTGTTGTCAGGGGCGTTGGTGGGGGTCAGCAAATGTGCGGAGTTCGGCCAATGATAGGTTAGTTATCTTGCTATTGACTTCGATGTTTCGCAACGAACGGATTTCGTGCGGTCGCAGGCAAGCCTGCTACAAACGCGCGATGCCAGTCTTGTGTTGTAACTAGTTTGTCCCGCCGTTAGGCAGCCTGTTTGATTGCAGTGAGCAGCCCCACTTGAGTGGTCCAATTTGAAAGTTAGTTCATGGTCGGCCTTTGGTCCATCGGGACGATGGCCTCTGGCGCAGGCGGGCGGTAGCCCAGAGCACGGTGGGGTCGTTTGGTGTTGTAGTGGGTCCTCCAGCTTTCGATGATTATCTGGGCCTCGCGTAGCGAATAGAAGATTTCGCCGTTCAGTAATTCATCCCGCATCCTGCCATTGAAGCTCTCGCAGTATCCGTTCTCCCAGGGCGATCCAGGCTCGATGTATGCCGTTTTGGCCCCAACGGTGTTGATTTCCGCTCAGAACTGAGCCCCGGGTTTCCATCGAGAAGTGAGCCACTTTTGAGTATGGATTTCTGCTCATGCTGAGGTCAAGGCATGATTAGTCTCCTTATGTTTTCTGGTGGCTGCTGCTGAGCTTGCCTTGAAGCGGAAGCTGTCGTTTCCAGTCTCCAGGATGTGGCAACGGTGCGTTAGTCGGTCGAGCAGTGCGGTGGTCATCTTGGCATCGCCAAAGACCGTAGCCCATTCACTGAAGCTCAGGTTGGTGGTGATGACAACACTTGTGCGCTCGTAAAGCTTGCTCAGCATGTGGAATAGCAGCGCGCCGCCCGAGGTGCTGAACGGCAGGTATCCCAACTCGTCCAGGATTACCAAATCGAGTCGGGTCAGGCTTTCGGCGATCTGTCCAGCCTTACCCTTCGCCTTTTCCAGTTCCAGCGCGTTGACCAGTTCGATAGTCGAGAAGAAGCGAACCTTTCGACGGTGATGCTCGATGGCCTGTATGCCCAGGGCGGTCGCGACATGGGTCTTGCCGGTGCCCGGACCGCCGATCAGGACGACATTTTGCGCGCCGTCCATGAACTCGCAGCGATGCAGCGTCCGCACCGTGACCTCGTTGATCTCGCTGGCGGCGAAGTCGAAGGCGGACAGGTCCTTGTAGGCCGGGAAGCGTGCGGCTTTCATGTGATAGGCAATGGAACGAACCTCTCGTTCGGCCAATTCGGCCTTCAGCAGCTGCGACAGGATAGGAATGGCTGCTTCAAAGGCCGGAGCACCCTGATCGATGAGGTCGGTGGCGGCTTGCGCCATGCCGTGCATCTTCAGGCTGCGAAGCATGATGACGATGGCACCGCTGGCAGGATCATGACGCATGGCGGCCTCCGGCAATCTGCGTGCGCAGACCGTCATAGCGTTCGACATTGGCCTTGGGTTCGCGG
>JAHJUC010000669.1 GCA_018829385.1 Alphaproteobacteria bacterium | reverse complement strand
GACGTAATCGAGGAACCTGGCAAGGGCCGCGGCGCGGCCGGGACGGCCGACAAGCCGGCAGTGCAGGCCGATCGACATCATCTTCGGGCTGCCGGCCGCACCTTCGGCCATCAGCACATCGAAGGTGTCCTTGAGATAGGTGAAGAACTGATCGCCCGAATTGAACCCCTGCGGCGTGGCGAAACGCATGTCGTTGGCGTCGAGCGTATACGGCACGATGAGATGCGGGCCCTTCGGCCCTTCCACCCAGTAAGGCAGTTCGTCAGCGTAGGAATCGGCGGAATAGACGAAACCGCCCTCCTCCATGACCAGCCGCAATGTGTTGACCGACGGCTTGCCCTGGTAGATGCCGAGCGGCCGCGAGCCGGTCACCTCGGTGTGGATGCGGACGCACTCAGTGATGTGGCGGCGTTCCTCCTTTTCGGAGAAGTCCTTGTACTCAAGCCAGCGGAGGCCGTGGCTGGCGATCTCCCAACCGGCTTCCTTCATCGCCGCGACCGCTTCCGGGTTGCGCTGCATGGCAAGGGCGACACCATAGACGGTGACCGGCATGTTGCGCTCGGTGAACATCCGCCAGAGCCGCCAGAAACCGGCGCGGGAGCCATATTCGTAGAGCGATTCCATATTCATGTTGCGCTGGCCCGCCCAGGGTTGCGCGCCGACGATCTCCGACAGCAGGCTTTCGGAGGCCGGATCCCCATCGAGAATGGAGCTCTCGCCCCCCTCTTCGTAGTTGACGACGAACTGAACCGCGCAATGCGCGCCCGATGGCCATTTCGGATCGGGCGGGGTGCGGCCATAGCCAATCAGATCGCGGGGATAGGGTGTGGTGTTCATTGCTCAGTCCATCTCGATAACCGGGAAACGGTAGCAGCACAGCGGCAAATGTCGATACCCGGACTTTGAAGAAAAACCGCAAACTGTTGCGGCAAATTCAACCGGTTGCGCCTTGCTGGGGTGTTTACTGAACACCCTTATCCTTCACCGCCTGGGCTGCATGGCAGGCGACGGAAAAACTCTCCGGCGTCTCGGGTCCCGCTTCACCGGTAACCTGCGCGACGAGGCAGTCGGCCATGCGATGGGCGATGCCAAAGCTGATCTTGAAACCGCCCGCCATCGCCAGGACACAAGGTGCGCCCGGGACCGGACCGAGCATCGGATCCCGTCCGACAGCCTTCGGACGCACGCCGGCCCAGCGGCGGATCATCGGAGCATCCTTGATCAACGGGCAAAGCTTGCGGGCGCGCTTGACGATCTCGTCGAGCCTTTCATCGGTGCCATACGGATCGTCAAACTCGTTCTCGCTGGTCGAGCCCACGGCAACGTGACCGTTTTCATGGGCAATCACATAGACGCCGCCATCGTAGACCAACGGCAAATCGGGCGGCGCCCCGGCACCGAGAAGTGCTGCCTGTCCCTTGACGCCGCCGCCCAGCGAGTGCGCCGGCAGCCGCATCAGGCGTGCGATCATCGGGAACGCGTCAATCCCGTTGGCCAGCGCGAAATGGCCGAAGCCGACGCTGGTGCCGTCCGACAGGCTTGCCCGCCTCTGCCCCGGCGCCACGTCCACGACGGCGGTGCCGAGGCGCAGATCGATGTTGGGCATCACCGCAAGGCGGGACAGAAGTGCGGCGATCAGGCCCGGCGGAGAGATCCGTGCCGATAGCGCCTCATGGACAACTCCATGCGGTGCCCGCAGGATATTGGGCCAGTCGCTTCTGTCCGGCGTATGCTGGACCTCGTAGCCGAACCGCGATCCCCAATTGGCCCGCGCATCGGCAATCCGCTCGGTCGCGGTGATCCGGCCGCGCTCCGAGGTCAGCGGCAATATCCGGCCCACCCGGCGATAGCCACAGGGCTCTCCGGTTTCCGCTTCCAGGCGCGCGATTTCATCCTCGAGACCGACCAGGGCGCGGAACTGGAACTCCTTCTTGCCGTTCCAGCGTTCGGGGCCGTGGGGCATGAGCGCTCCGAGGAAGCCACCGCTGGCGCCGTCACCAGGATTGCCGCGCTCGACCAGCATGACCGTGAGGCCGGCACGCGCCGCCTTGACCGCCAGCCACAGCCCCGTAACCCCCGCCCCGGCGATCAGCAGGTCCGGCGCGGCTTGACCGCGGTGCGATGCGGCTTTATCGGCAACAGCCATGATCGACCCCCCCGAGCCAGACGACGACAGCACCAGCCAGCGCGCATCGCTGTCGTGGCATGCGGGCGATATGCCTTATTCAGAGGAATTTGGCGACTTCTATTATTCGAAGGCGGACGGCCGGGCGGAATGCCGGCACGTGTTTCTGGCCGGCAACGGACTGCCCGAGCGGTTTGCCGGTGCGCGGCATTTCGTGATCGGCGAACTCGGGTTCGGCACCGGGCTCAACTTCATCGAGACCTGGGCGGCCTGGGAAGCCGCCGCCGCGGAGGGTGCGCGGCTGGAGTTCCACTCCTTCGAGCTGCGCCTGCTTGAACGGGGTGACATGGACCGCGCGCTGGCGGCCTGGCCCGATCTCGGCCCGAGAGCCGCGCAACTCGTCGCCGCATGGCCGGATCGGCTGGGTGGGGACGTTCATATCGAGTTCGCGAACAAGAACAGGCCGGTCAGCCTGCATATTCATGCGGGGTTCGCGCTCGAGCAATTGGCCAGGGCAGGTTTCTCAGCGGACGCCTGGTATCTAGATGGTTTCTCACCGGCCCGCAATCCGGACATGTGGTCTGCCGGACTGATGCGCGCGGTCGCGGAGCGGACATGTCCGGGCGGAACGTTTGCCACCTACTCCGCGGCCGGCTGGGTGCGGCGGAACCTGCAGGCCGCGGGGTTTGCGGTTGAGAAGCGCCCGGGCCATGCCGGCAAGCGCGACATGAGCGCGGGCATCCTGGCAAGCGCCCTGCCCGTCCCCGGCCAGGTTCTGCCCTCCGGCTAGGCTTTCGGAACAGCCTTCGCTGGTGCGCGCGTCCAGAAGACACACGAGCGCCGGCTCAGCCGTGGGTGATGCGTGCAGCAATTTCCTCGGGCAGCCAATCGCGAATCTTGGCTTCGAGCTTTTCCGGGCTGATCGGCTTGGAGAGGTAATCATCCATGCCGGCCTCCAGGCAGCGTTCCTTGTCGCCGGTCAAGGCATGCGCGGTGACGCCGACGATGGGGGTGCGTCCGAGATTTCCATCTCCGGCCTCGGCCTTGCGAATGGCCTGGGTTGCCTGATGCCCGTTCATCACCGGCATGGAGACATCCATCAGGATCATTGCCGGGCGATGGCTCTTCCAGACTTCAAAGGCGCTGCCGCCATTGTCGACAATCCGGTAGCGCAGGCCCATCTCATCGAGGATCTGGGTGAAGACGATCTGGTTGACCTCATTGTCCTCGGCGACAAGCAGATCAAGGCTGCTGTCTTCGCCGGGTTTTATCGCCGGCGATCCGCGCCCGGACCTTTCGGATGTCGTGGAAACCAGCGCTGGTCTGACGGGAGGCGTGGCAGAGATTTGCCGTTCCACGGCGACGCCGGGGGGCGCGGCGGCCTCGGCATTCGTCCCGGCCCGGTCCTGCGCGGCAGCCTGCAGCACGCCAACGATCGTTTCGAGAAGCAGCGACGAGCGCGCCGGCTTCATCAATGCGGCCTGCACGACCCCCTGCCGGATGTCCATGTCCGAAGAACTGAGATCCATCGACGTCAACATGACGATTGCCGGCTTGTCGGGACCGAAAGCCTTGCGGATGGCGCGTGCGGTCATCGCACCGTCCATTTCGGGCATGTGATAATCGAGGATGATGACATCGACAGGAACGCCGAAATTCCTGGCCGCGGCAAGCACGTCGAGGCCTTCCTGACCCGAAACGGCGGCGCAGCAATCAAAGCCCCAGGCGGTCAACTGTTCGATCAGGATGGATCTGTTGACGGGGTTGTCGTCAATCGCCAGCACCCGGGCGCCGGAGACATCGACGGGGGCAATCCGGACGCGCGTGACAGTGCTGTGATCCACCGGCAGG
>JAHJUC010000668.1 GCA_018829385.1 Alphaproteobacteria bacterium | reverse complement strand
GTGCGCCGCATAGGCCAGTTGCTGCTGCCTGCGTGTTTCCTCCGATATGTTCTGGAACGTATACACGGTTCCCCAGCTGTCTCCCGTGGGAGACAGGATCGGGCGGCTCTTGCAGCGATACAGTTCGGAATGGATTTCCAGCGTCGCCCCGCTTTCAAAGCCATCGGAATCGTCAAGTTCGACGCTTCGGACAAATTCGTCGTTTCTGAACAGGGAGAAGATGTTGCGCCCGATCAGCTGGCCCTGCTCCAGCGACAGCATCTCGGAAGCTGACGGATTGGCGAAATTGATCAGGCCGGCGACATCGGTACTGATGACCGAATCGCTGATCGCGCCCAGCGTGATCTCGTAACGTTCCTTTTCGGCATGAAGAGCCCGGTCCGCCTTGATCTCGTCGGTTGCGTCCCTGATGGTTCCGACCAGGTATCCGGCCGATCCCTGGCTGCGGACGGATTTTGCCAGCGTCTCGACATGGCGGACTTCCCCATCCTTCCTGATGATCCGGTAGAACAGCTTGGCCACATCGTCATTCTCGATGGCCGCCACATGCCGGCGCTCGGTTTCCAGCCGGTCGTCAGGGTGCAGGAAGCCGTGCCAGGTTTCGCTGTCGAGCTCCATCGAACACGGAGCCAGTCCGAATATCTCGCAGGTCTTGGCATCCCAGAAGCTGAGCTTACGCCCGACATCGAAATGCCAGATGCCGGTCCCGGAAGCCGCCAATGCGAGCTGGAACCGCTCGTTCATCAGGCTTGCGTCCCGCTCGGCCTCCTTCTGCTGGGTGATGTCGGTCTGAACGCCCATCACCCGCAAGGGAAGGCCGTTCTCATCCCGCTCGACAACAGCACCCCTGTCCAGGACCCAGACCCAGCTGCCGTCCCTGTGCTGCAGGCGCAACTCGGTTTCGATGCTGTCGCACATTCCGGCCAGGTGCCGGTCGCCGCTTTCAATCGCTCGTTCACGATCATCGGGATGGACCAGCAGAAGAAAGAGATCCTCGTTCTGCGGAAGTTCGCTGCGCTGGTACCCGAGCATCCGGCACCAGGACTCGGAATAGACAGTGATCTTCGTTCTCAGATCCCAGTCCCATACACCCAGGCCAGCAACCTCCAGCGCCTGTTTCCATGTATCGGTCTCCTGGACAACCGGGTCCCTGATCAGTTTCATCGCATAACTTCCGCTTGAGGCTTTCGGGTCTGCCGTTTCTTGCACCTTGGGCACGGATAGTTAAGAAAGGACGATAAACCTCTATGCGAATTGCTATATTAGCTGGTTGAATTGCGGCGTCAGTCTGCCGCACCCTACCCCACCAGCTCGAACCAGCCATCCTCGTCCATGGTGCGTACGCCAAGCTCCTGCGCTTTCGTGAGCTTGGATCCGGCGCCGGGGCCGGCGACCAGGATGTCGGTCTTCTTCGACACCGAGCCCGCCACCTTGGCGCCGAGCCGCTCGGCCATCGCCTTGGCCTCCTCGCGGGTCATCTTCTCGAGGCTGCCGGTGAAGACGACGGTGAGGCCGGCGACCGGGGAATCCTGCGCAGGCTTCTCCGCCTCCAGGATGGTCAGTTGCCCGGTGAGCCTGTCCACCATCTCGATATTGTGCTTCTCGCCGAAGAACCGGCCGATGGCCTCCACCACCGCAGGCCCGATATCGTCGAGCGCGTCCATCTCGTCGATCGCCGCTGTGTCGCCTGATGCGATCGCAAGTGCGGCCTCGTGCACGGCGTCCCAGGTTCCGTAGGCCCGCGCCAGCGTCTTGGCGGTCTGCTCGCCGACATGGCGGATGCCGAGCGAGAAGATCAGCCGGTCGAGCGCCACCGTGCGCGCCGCGTCGATGGCGTCAAACAGCTTCTGCGCCGAAGTTTCGCCATAGCCTTCGCGGTTCTTCAGCCGCTGCAGCCCGTTGGCCTCGTCGCGCGCCTTCAGCGTGAAGATGTCGGCCGGCTGGCGGATCGGCAGCAGGCTGTCGTCATAGAAGAACTCGATCTGCTTCTCGCCCAGGCCGTCGATGTCGAACGCCTTGCGCGAGACGAAGTGCTTGAGGTGCTCCTTGCGCTGGAACGGGCAGGCGAACTCGCCCGAACAGCGGCGGATGACGCCTTCCACCCCGCCGGCGGTCTCCTCGCGGATCACCGGCGTCTTCAGATCGCAGGGGCAGATTTTCGGGAATTCGAATTGAACGGCGTCCTCGGGCGAGGAGACCACGCCGAGCACCTGCGGGATGACGTCGCCGGCGCGCTGGATCTGCACCATGTCGCCGATCCGGACGCCAAGCCGCTCGATCTCCTCGGCATTGTGCAGCGTCGCGTTGGTCACCACCACGCCGCCCACCGTGATCGGCTCGAGCCGCGCCACCGGGGTCAGCGCGCCGGTACGGCCGACCTGGATGTCGATGGCGGTCAGCCGGGTCGAGGCCTTCTCGGCCGGGAACTTGTGCGCGATCGCCCAGCGCGGGCTGCGCGAGCGGAAGCCCAGCCGTTCCTGCAGGTCGAGCCGGTCGACCTTGTAGACGACGCCGTCAATGTCATAGGGCAGATCGGCGCGGGCGAGCCCGATCTCGTTGTAGTGGTCGATCAGCGCCTCGATGCTGCCGAGCCGTTTTGTCAGCGGGTTGACCGGGAAGCCCCACGCCGCAAACACCTCGATCATGCCGTGCTGGGTATCGGCCGGCATCTCCGACATCTCGCCCCAGGAATAGGCGAAGAAGCGGAGTTTGCGGCTTGCGGTCACCGATGCGTCGAGCTGGCGAAGCGATCCGGCGGCGGTGTTCCGGGGGTTGACGTAAGTCTGCTTGCCCTCGGCCGCCATCCGGGCGTTGAGCGCAAGGAAATCCTCCTTCGCCATGTAGACTTCGCCGCGCACTTCCACCACCGACGGCGCGCCTTCGGGCAGCGTGTTGGGGATTTCGGAGATGGTGCGGACATTGGCGGTGACGTTTTCGCCCGTGGTGCCGTCGCCGCGGGTGGCGGCGGAGACCAGCCTGCCGTCCTCGTAGCGGATCGACATCGAAAGACCGTCGATCTTCGGCTCGGCGGTCAGCGCGATCGAATTGTCCGGCAGCTGCCCGAGAAACCGGTAGATCGCATGCACGAAATCGCGCACGTCCTCGTCGGAGAATGCATTGTCAAGCGACAGCATCGGCACCCGGTGGGTGATCTTGCCGAAACCTTCGGCCACCGGAGCGCCGACCTTCTCGGACGGGGATTCGGCCAGCTTGAGATGCGGAAACCGCTCCTCGATGGCAAGGTTGCGCCGCTTCAGCGCATCATAGGCGGCATCGGCGATGATCGGCGCGTCCTGGCGGTGATAGGCCTCGTCATGACGGGCGATTTCGGCCGCCAGCCGCTCAAGTTCGGCTTTGGCTTCGGGCTCGGTCAGCGCCTCGACGGGCTTGGTCTCGTTGATCATCTCAGCACTCCGGAATCGGGATTGTTTTAGCGCAACTGGCGCGAATGAAAAGCCGCTAACCACATCCCGCCGGTCAATCGGCGGTTAAGGATTGCCTGCTAGGCTGCGCCGGAAAACGACCGTCTTGGAAGGGCAATCAGGAAGTACGGACGAATGATCGTCGGAGCCACCAACGCCATCACGAAAGCCCCTCTCACAGAACGCACCGCCCCTGCAAGCCGGCCAGCTGGCGATGACCCGTCAGATGCGCTGAACCGGCTGGGCAATCTCACCGAATCCGCCGCCCACAGCCGCAAGGCGTTTGCGGAGGAACGGCTGAAGCAGCTGCGCGAGCAGATGAGCAAGCTGATGCTGTTCGACCTCGCGCCGCGCGCGCTGGCCGGCCAGTCGGCCCAGTTCGCCAGGGAACTCCGGGCGGCGGCGGAGGACTTTTCTGCCGC
>JAHJUC010000667.1 GCA_018829385.1 Alphaproteobacteria bacterium | reverse complement strand
GCCCCTCCTCCCCTGCGCAGCTACTGAACGCTCCAAGCATAGCATCAAAAAACCCCGCGGAAATGGCTCTCCGCGGGGTTCCTGATTGTCACGATCAGCAGATGCGGATCAGTGCGCCAGCACCGCCAGCAACAGAAGTGCGACGATGTTGGTGATCTTGATCGCCGGGTTGACGGCCGGGCCGGCGGTGTCCTTGTACGGATCGCCGACGGTGTCACCGGTCACGGAAGCCTTGTGGGCGTCCGATCCCTTTTCATGCTTGACGCCGTCCTTGTCGACGAAGCCGTCTTCAAAGGACTTCTTGGCGTTGTCCCATGCGCCACCGCCCGAGGTCATCGAGATGGCGACGAACAGGCCGTTGACGATCACGCCCAGCAGCGATGCACCGAGCGCGGCAAAGGCCGAAGCCTTGGAGCCGGAGATCAGCAGCACGCCGAAGTAGACGAACAGCGGCGCCAGGACCGGCAGCAGCGACGGCACGATCATCTCGCGGATCGCCGCCTTGGTCAGGATGTCCACCGCACGACCGTAGTCGGGCTTCTGAGTGCCTGCCATGATGCCCGGGCTTTCCTTGAACTGCCTGCGCACCTCTTCCACGATCGAGCCTGCAGCACGTCCCACGGCCGTCATGGCGATACCGCCGAACAGGTAGGGGATGAGACCGCCGAAGATCAGGCCGGCAACCACATAGGGGTTGGAGAGGTCGAACGAGATCTCGCCCATGTCCTTGAAGTAGGGATAGAGCGTCGAGCCTTCCGCGTTTGCCTTGGCGGCAAAGAACTGAAGGTCGTTCGAGTAGGCCGCGAACAGCACCAGCGCACCCAGACCGGCGGAGCCGATGGCGTAGCCCTTTGTGACCGCCTTGGTGGTGTTGCCGACCGCGTCGAGCGCGTCAGTGGCCTGGCGGACTTCCGGCGGAAGACCCGACATTTCGGCGATGCCGCCGGCATTGTCGGTGACCGGACCGAAAGCATCGAGCGCCACGATCATGCCGGCGATGCCGAGCATGGCGGTCACCGCGATGCCGGTGCCGAACAGGCCTGCCAGCTGGTAGGTCGAGATGATGCCGCCAACGATGACGAGCGCCGGCAGAGCCGTCGATTCCAGCGAGATGGCGAGACCCTGGATCACGTTGGTGCCGTGACCAGTGACCGATGCCTGGCTGATCGAGTTGACCGGACGCTTGTTGGTGCCGGTGTAGTACTCGGTGATGACCACGATCAGCGCGGTGACGATGAGGCCGACGATACCGCAGATGAACAGGTTGGTACCGGTGATCGCCTTGCCGTCGATGACGGCGATCTCGCCCCAGCCGATGGTCAGCGAGGTTGCGCCGCCCAGACCGATGATCGACAGCACGCCGGTGACGATCAGGCCCTTATAAAGAGCGCCCATGATCGAGCCGTTGGTGCCAAGCTTGACGAAGAAGGTGCCGATGATCGAGGTGATGATCGAGGCGCCGCAGATGGCCAGCGGATAGAGCATGGCCGAGCCGAGCACGTCCATGCCGCCAAAGAAGATGGCGCCTAGAACCATCGTGGCGACCACGGTCACTGCATAGGTTTCGAACAGGTCGGCGGCCATGCCGGCGCAGTCGCCGACATTGTCGCCGACGTTGTCGGCAATCGTTGCCGGGTTGCGCGGATCGTCTTCCGGGATACCGGCCTCGACCTTGCCCACGAGGTCACCGCCAACGTCGGCGCCCTTGGTGAAGATGCCGCCGCCGAGACGGGCGAAGATGGAAATCAGCGAGGCGCCGAAGCCCAGCGCCACCAGCGCGTCGATGACCTGACGGCTGTCAGAGGCAAGCCCCATCGGACCGGTGAGGATGTAGTAGTAGACCGCGACGCCCAGAAGCGCGAGGCCGGCTACCAGCATGCCGGTGATGGCGCCTGCCTTGAAGGCGATGTCGAGGCCGCCGGCGAGATTGACCGCCGAAGCCTGCGCCGTGCGCACATTGGCGCGCACCGACACGTGCATGCCGACATAGCCTGCCGCACCCGACAGGACCGCGCCGATCAGGAAGCCGATGGCGGCGGTGGCGCCGAGCAGCGCCCAGGTAATGACGAAAACAACCGCGCCCACGATTGCGATGGTGGTGTACTGGCGGTTCAGGTAGGCCTGAGCGCCTTCACGAATGTAGCCTGCGATTTCCTGCATGCGTGCGTTGCCCTGGTCGGCGGCCATCACCGACTTGGTCGCCCAGATGGCGTAGACAACGGAAAGCAATCCGCAGGCGATCACAGCAAAAAGAATTGTCATGCTGATATCCCTCCAATGCGGCCGGAATCCTCCCTCCGGCCAGATACTGCGCGGCGAAAGGCGCACGAACCACACGTCCGGGCACCCTGCCGCATCGCGGCGGATGATTGCGACACAGGCGGGGTGCCGTCAAGGGCGCATATAGTGTTATTGCCCCAACACGGCCAATAAGCTCTGGGAAACGTTGCCGGATTGGCAAGCTCACCGCAGGCTGCAGGGAAAACCGG
>JAHJUC010000666.1 GCA_018829385.1 Alphaproteobacteria bacterium | reverse complement strand
GGCTCGACCGACGAGGAACTGCTCGAACAGTTCCCCAATCTCCGCGCGCGCCAGAACAGCATGGGAACCATGCTGTCGGGCGGCGAGCAGCAGATGCTGGCGATCGCCCGCATCCTGCGCACCGGCAGCCGCTTCCTGCTGCTCGACGAGCCGAGCGAGGGCCTGGCCCCGGTGGTGGTCAAGGAGATCGGCCAGCAGATCCTGCGGCTGAAGGAACGTGGCTACACCATCCTGCTGGTCGAGCAGAACCTGAAATTCGCGCAGATGGTCGCCGACCGGCACGTCGTCGTCGAGCATGGCCAGGTCGTCGATGTCCTGGCGGCCGATCAGCTCCAGGCCAACATGGCCCGCGTCAAAACCTATCTGGGAGTGTAAGCGGCGATGTTCGACGGCATTTCAATCCAACTCCTCATGGGCCAGCTGCTGATCGGCCTGATCAACGGCTCGTTCTACGCCATGCTCTCCATGGGACTGGCGATCATCTTCGGGCTGATGCACGTGGTCAACTTCGCCCACGGCGCGCAGTACATGCTCGGCGCCTTCATTGCCTGGCTGCTGCTCAACACGCTCGGCATCAACTACTGGGGCGCGCTGTTCATCGCGCCAGTCGTGGTTGCGCTCTTCGGCATCGTCATGGAGCGGCTGGTGCTCAAGCCGATCCACCATCTCGATCACCTCTACGGCCTGCTCGCCACCTATGCGGTGACGCTGATCATCGAGGGGTTGATCCGCCAGCAATATGGCTCCTCCGGGCTTCCCTATTCGTCGCCGATCCCCGGCGGGGTCAATCTGGGCTTCATGTTCCTGCCCTGGTACCGGCTCTGGGTGGTGCTGTTCTCCTTCGCCATGTGCCTGGGCACCTGGTACCTGATCGAGCACACCAGGCTCGGCGCCTACCTGAGGGCCGCCAACGAAAACCCCGAAATCGTCGAATCCTTCGGCATCAACGTGCCCAGGATGATCACGCTGACCTACGCATTCGGCGTCGGTCTGGCGGGGCTGAGCGGGGTGCTAGCGGCACCGATCTACCAGGTTTCGCCGTCGATGGGATCGAGCCTGATGATCGTCATCTTCGCGGTCGTGGTGATCGGCGGCATGGGCTCGATCATGGGCGCCATCCTGACCGGCTACCTGCTCGGCGTGGTCGAGGGTCTGACCAAGGTGTTCTACCCCGAAGCCGCCAACCTGGTGATTTTCGTCATCATGATCCTGGCGCTGATCCTGCGCCCGCAGGGCCTGTTTTCGAAGAAGGAGGGCGCGTAATGAGCCGCTATCTTGGCCTCGCCGCGATCCTCGTCCTGGCGCTGATCGCACCGTTCTTCGTCTACTCGGTGACGCTGATGACGATCCTCGTCTTCGTCATCTTCGCTTCCTCCTTCAACCTGCTTCTCGGCTATGTCGGACTGCTCAGTTTCGGCCAGGCGATGTTCTTCGGCGCGGCCGCCTACATCACCGGCCATATCCTCAAGACCACCGGCGTCTCGCTGGAGATCGCGCTTCTTGGCGGCACGCTGGTCGGCGCCGTGATGGGGTTCCTCGTCGGACTGGTGGCGGTGCGCCGCTCGGGCATCCAGTTCGCCATGATCACCTTTGCCATCGCGCAGTTCGTCTACTTCCTGCTCTTGCAGTCGGAATTCACCGGCGGCGAGGACGGGATGCAGCGCATTCCGCGCACCGAGATCTTCGGCTTCATCGACCTGTCGGACAATTTCGCCTTCTACTACTTCGTCCTTGCGGTGACTGTCCTGTCGATCGCGTTCTTCTACCGCGTCGTTCATTCGCCGTTCGGCGAGGTGCTCAAGGCCATCCGCGACAACGAGCCGAGGGTGGAATCGCTGGGCTTCAAGCCCGACCGCTACAAGCTGGTGGCGATGACGCTGTCGGCCGGCATGGCCGGATTGGCGGGCGGGCTCAAGGCCACCGTGTTCCAGTTCGCCACCCTGACCGACGTCTCGTGGCACGTCTCGGGCGAGGTCATCTTCATGACCCTGCTTGGCGGTCTCGGCACGCTGACGGGTCCGATGGTCGGCGCCGGCATCGTGATCGGCCTCAACGACCATTTGGCGCAGTTCGGCGAATGGGCGCTGATCTCGCAAGGCGTGATCCTGCTCGCCGTCATCCTGTTCTTCCGGCGCGGCGTGGTCGGCGAACTCGGCGCATTCGTCCGCCGCTACAAGGCCGGAGGCCGCAAGTGATGTGCCCAAGCCGCAACATCGTCGGGCGGCGGCTGCCGGTCGCTGCCATTCTCACTTTCAAGACCCGCATTTCAAAAGTCAGACCAGAGGTATCGACATGAACTCCCAGACAGGAAACCCGGCCACCAGGCGCGTGGACATCATCGTTGTCGGCGCCGGCTTCGGCGGCATGTACGCGGTCTACCGCTTCCGCGAAATGGGCAAGAATGTCCTCGGCATCGAGGCCGGCGGCGATGTCGGCGGCGTCTGGTACTGGAACCGCTATCCCGGCGCGCGCTGCGACCTGATGAGCGTTGACTACAGCTACGGCTTCTCCGACGAGATCCAGCAGGAATGGAGCTGGTCGGAGCAGTTCGCCGCTCAGCCGGAAATCCTGGCCTATGCCAATTTCGTCGCCGACAAGCTGAAACTGCGCGACAATTACCTCTTCGACACCCGGGTCGAGAGCGCGGTTTGGGACGACAAGGCAAAACTCTGGCGCGCCACGCTCGACAGCGGCGAGATCGTCGAGGCGCCGTACTGCAT
Source organism: Alphaproteobacteria bacterium (assembly GCA_018829385.1). Taxonomy (GTDB): domain Bacteria; phylum Pseudomonadota; class Alphaproteobacteria; order Rhizobiales; family Rhizobiaceae; genus Hoeflea. Next base: position 1,373 of record JAHJUC010000666.1, on the reverse strand, counting down.
CATGGCGACGGGCCCCTTGTCGGTCCCCAAGGATCCGGAGATCGACGGCATCGGCAAGTTCAAGGGCCAGATCTTCAGAGCCCAGAAATGGCCGCACGAGAAGGTCGATTTCACCGGCAAGCGGGTCGGCGTCATCGGCACCGGCTCCTCAGGCATCCAGATCGTCCAGGAAGTCGGCCGCCAGGCGGGCGAACTCTATGTCTACCAGCGCACGCCGAGCTGGAGCCTGCCGATGCGCAACCACGCGATCTCGGATGAATACCAGGCCGAGATGAAGGCGAACTATCCCGGCATGCGCGCGGCAATGCGGCTCAACCCGACCGGCGGCACGCGGCCGGTCACCTCAAGGCCCTATTTCAGCCTGCCGCCGGAACAGCGGCTCCTAACCATGGAGCAGGCCTGGATCAATGGCGGCCACACCTTCCTCGGTTCCTTCTCCGACCTTCTGGTCAACCAGGCGGCCAACGACCAGGTCGCCGAGTTCGTTCGCGGCAAGATCGATGAAGTCGTCGACGATCCGGCCACCGCCGAGGCGCTCAAACCCCGGGGCTATCCGGTCTTCGCCCGCCGGCCCTGCCTCGATACCGAGTACTACGAGACCTACAACCTGCCCAATGTCCATCTCAAGGACTGCCTCAAGGATCCGATCGTCGAGATCACCGAGAACGGCATCCGCACCGAGGCCGGCGAGGTCGAACTCGACATGATCATCTTCGCCACCGGCTATGACGCGCTCACCGGCGCGCTGATGGCGTTCCGAGTCGAGGGCCGCGACGGCCGCTCGATCAACGACAAGTGGAAGGGCGGCGCCCAGTCCTATCTCGGCCTGATGGTCGAGGGCTTCCCCAATATGTTCCTGACCTGCGGTCCCAACGGGCCGGCGGCACTTGCCAACATCATCACCATCAGCGAGCACGATGTCGACTGGATCGCCGACCTGATCACCCACATGGAGAAGACCGGGCAGGCCGTCGTCGAAGCGACGGAGGCAGGCGAAACGCGCTGGATGGATGTCGTCGTCAATCTTGCCGCCATGTCGCTGGTGCGCAAGGCCAAGACCTGGTGGGTCGGCGCCAATGTCGAGGGCAAGTCGCAGGGGCTCACCATGTTCATCGGCGGCTTCAACAAATATGCCGAAGCCTGCGCGGCGGCAAAGACCGGCGGCTATCCCGAGCTTGCCTTCGAGCCGGCGCGGCAGAACGCCGAAGCCTGACAACGAGGTTTCGGGCAAGTTACGGTCGCATCCGGCTTGCCCGAGACACCATCCCGATTGATGGAGATGCAGCGTTGAGCGCACTGTTTCAGCCACTCGAGGTCGGCGGCGTTTCGCTCGCCAACCGCATCGTCGTGTCGCCGATGTGCCAGTACAGCGC
>JAHJUC010000665.1 GCA_018829385.1 Alphaproteobacteria bacterium | reverse complement strand
CGGCCTGAAGGCCACGCGCAATGCGCTGATGCGGCTCGAAATTGCTGAAGACGCCGACCTGCCCTACCCGCTCGAACTGGTCAGCCCGCAGGAAATCGACCGGCTGCTCGGCGATGACGCCGTCCACCAGGGCGTTCTTCTGGAGGCAGCGCCGCTGTCGCCGCGGCCGCTGTCGGCGCTCGGCGACACGCGGCTCCTGGTCATCCTCGACCAGGTGACTGACCCGCACAATGTCGGCGCGATCATGCGCTCGGCGGTGGCGTTTGGCGCAGGCGCGCTGATCACCACCCAGCGGCACAGCCCGCAGGAATCAGGCGTGCTGGCCAAGGCCGCTTCCGGCGCGCTCGAACTCATCGACCATATCGAGGTGCGCAACCTCGCCGCCGCCATCGAAGAGATCAAGGCGCAGGGCTTCACCACCATCGGGCTTGATTCGGAAGGGCCGGAGCCGATCGAGGCGGGGCTTTCGGGCGACAGGATCGCGCTCGTGCTCGGCGCCGAGGGCAAGGGGCTGAGGCAGAAGACGCGCGAGACGGTCGACATCCTGACCCGCCTCGACATGCCCGGCGCGATCAAGTCGCTCAATGTCTCCAATGCCGCGGCGATCGCGCTGTACGCCGCCCAGCAGCACCTGAACAAACGCACGACCGACTGATCGGCGGGCGGGCTTGCGCCGCAGCTCCGGTCCGGCTGCCGGGTTCCGGGGATGCCACGTGTCGCCGGGGCGGAAAGAGGCGTGATCAAGCGGTTTTTGCTTTACAGGCGCGACCAATATGCTATCCGCATCCCCGCTGCCCTTGTAGCTCAGTTGGTAGAGCACCTGATTTGTAATCAGGGGGTCGCGGGTTCGAATCCTGCCGGGGGCACCATTTTTCCTTGCACCTTGCCGCCCGCCAACCTTAGGCGCGGGTTTCGGTTCGAGGTTTCTCCTCTCAGCTGCATCATTCTTTCATTCCCAGAGCGCAAGTCGAGCCACCGATTGATCCGGCCGGCGTGTCGTGACATGAGACCAGGGTTCCCACCAGTGTTTTTTTGCGATCGAAGCAATCCAGGGCGGCGCAAGCGGTTCTGCCGAATCCGTTCCCTGCTCTGGCAGGCACCCGCATGGAGGCTTGCCGCAGGCTCAGCCGAGCGCTGCGATCACCGCGTCTGTCTTTGTCACCAGCGACACATTCTGCAGTGCATAGTTTATCGAGGCGTTGTGCCAGTCGGCATTCATCGTCGAGCAGCCGTCTTCCGGGATCACCATGACATAGCCCTTGTCGGCCCCGGTGCGGGCGGTGTGCTCGATCGACATGTTCGTCCATGCGCCCGTTTCGATGATCATGTCGCGGCCTTCGGCCTTGAGAATGGTTTCGAGATTTGACCCTTCCCATGCCGACATGCGCATCTTTTCCACCACGAAATCGCCCTCTTGCGGCTCGAGGCCTGGAACCGGCGCGCCGCCCCAGGTGCCGCGGACGAGGGCCGCATTGTCGATCACGCCTTCAAACAGCGGTGCGTTCAGCGTGAGCCCCCTTGCGCCCGGCGGCACCAGAAAGTGAACATGGATCACGGGGACGCCCAGCGCACGGCAGCGCTCTGCCAGCCGGGCGATGTTGGCGATGGCGTTCTGCTGCCGGCAATGCTCGGGTGAACCGCTGTCGGCAAACGCGCCTCCCTCCATGACGACATCGTTCTGCATGTCCTGGATGATCAGCGCGCAGCGGCTGGCATCAAGCCTGAGCGGATCCGATCCATCGGCGGAGACCCCGGCAGAGGGCGTGGCAGACGACGAAGCGCTGTCCCGTGCCCGCATGAACGGCTCGTTGCGCGGTCCGACCTTCACATCGACGGCGTAGACCGACGTCGTTGCGCAGACATAGAGCGTGCGCCAATCCGTCCCGCCCCAGTGCAGGTTTGCGGGCAATTCGGGAATGGACACCTTGCCCAGAAGCCTGCCGGACGGGTGATAGACCCAGACGCCCCCGGGGGCCGTGCACCAGACATTGCCCTCCGCGTCGCATTTCATGCCATCGGGCACGCCCGGCAGCAGGCTGTCGCGAATGCCGGAGGCAAACACCTTGCCGTGCCTGAGGGTTCCATCGGACTGAACCTGATACACCCTGATGTTGGCCTGCTCGGTATCGTTGATGTAGAGCAGGCTTTCGTCGGGCGAGAAGCAAAGCCCGTTGGGCATGGAGAACGTATAGCGGTCGACAACCAGCTGCGGCTCGTCGCCGGGACGATGCCCCGGCGGCAACCGGAACACGCCCTGCCAGCCGAGTTCCCGCGGGCGTTCGATGCCATAGACCGGCATGCGCCCGTACCAGGGATCGGTGAACCAGATCGACCCATCGGATTTGACGCAGATGTCGTTGGGCGAATTGAGTTCGCGCCCCTCGTAGTGGCTGGCCAGCACTTCCCGCCGGCCATCGGGCCGGAACCGGGCGACTGAGGACGTGGCATGCTCGCAGACCAGCAGGTTGAGATCCCTGTCATAGGTCATGCCGTTGCCCATGTTGGATGGACGCATCACCTCGCGCACGCCACCCCGGTCAAGCCGGCGGCGCACGTCTCCCGGCATGTCGGAGAACAGGAGATACTGGTCCGCCGGATGCCAGATCGGGCCTTCGGTGAAGGTGAAACCACTGCCAGCCTGGCGCACCGGCGCGTGCTCGTCGATCAATCGCCGGAAGTCCGGATCCACAGCCTGATGAGCCATGCTAACCTCCCACTATACGGCAAACCAATTGCGTTTCGGAACGGTCTGGCTGACCGGACCCGGAATCTGCATGTCCAGCCGCCCGATCACCTGGCCATGCTCGATCAGGGCCGGCTTGTCGTGCACGGGCAGCAGGAACCTCGACGAATTGAGGAGCTTCTTGATGGCAGCCTTCTCGGAGCGTTTCGAGCCGGCGTGGTTGCCCGTGACCTGCGGTTCATGATCGCTGATCTGGTAGACCGGCTCGATGATCTGGTCGTTGAAATCATAGATCACGTCACCGCAGATCGTCGCCCGGCCCTCCGCGGTCTCGACATGGACGTTCATCGAACCCTCGGTGTGCGCGTTTGCGGCTTCCATCACCACGCCCGGGATGATTTCAACCGGACCTGACAGTTCAAGGTCTTCAAGCCGCATGGCATGGCGGGTGTGCAGCCGCTCGATGAGATGCTGGATATCGGGCTTTGGATATTGCGGATGCATCAGCCCCGAAACCGAACACTCGAGTTCGCGGCGATTGATCACCACGGTGGTGTTCATCGGGAAGTGATCGTCCTTGCCCGCGTGATCGATATGCAGATGCGTATGCAGCACGTAGCGCACGTCGCCGGGCTTGACGCCATGATTGGCGAGCTGCCGCTCGATCATGTTTTCGTGGAACTGCAGCCCGCGCATGCCGAGCGTCTCCATGATCGCATTGTCACGATAGCCGGTGTCGACAACGATCGGATATTGCCCGCCAAGGATCAGGAAACCATAGACCGGCACCCTGCGAACCCTGCCACAGTCGCGCGCAAGCACGAGGAAACTCGATTCCAGTTCGATATCGCCAAAGTCCAGAATTTTGATTTCCAATGCCATATGCAACTCCTCCCATTAGATCCGATAGACGCGGCTCGCCGTGCCATAAAAGATGTCGTGCTGCTGTGCGCCGCTGAGCACAGCCGCGCCTGAAACATGTGCGCCGAGAAGATCGGGATAGCTGGTCCAGAGTTTCTCGATCGGGAAATTCGACCCCCACAGGCAACGCT
>JAHJUC010000664.1 GCA_018829385.1 Alphaproteobacteria bacterium | reverse complement strand
CTGGTGTTTGGCGATCGCGGCACCGGCAAATCCACGGCGGTGCGGGCGCTGGCCGAACTGGTGCCCGAGCTCGCCGGCACCCGCGGATGCCGTTACAATTGCGATCCGGCCCAGCCAGCCGAGCCGTGCCCGGTCTGCGCCGCGGCGCCGAAGTCGGCCCGAATCAAGACCAGGGCGCCCATGGTCGATCTTCCGCTCGGCGCCACCGAAGACCGGGTTTGCGGCGCGCTCGACATCGAGAAGGCGCTGGTTTCGGGCGAACGCGCCTTCGAGCCGGGGCTGCTGGCCAAGGCCCATCGCGGCTTTCTCTATGTCGACGAGGTCAATCTGCTCGAGGATCATCTTGTGGATCTGCTGCTCGATGTCGCCGCGTCCGGCGTCAACGTGGTCGAACGCGAAGGACTGAGCGTGCGCCATCCCGCCCGTTTCGTGCTGGTCGGCAGCGGCAACCCGGAGGAGGGCGAACTCCGGCCGCAATTGCTCGATCGTTTCGGCCTTTCGGTCGACGTCTCTTCCCCGCGTGACATTGCCTCGCGCATCGAGGTGCTCAAGCGCCGCGACGCCTATGAGCAGGACGCGGACGCATTCCACGCCAAATGGGCCAGGGACGAGCAGCGGCTTGCCGCGCGGATTGTCGCCGGCCGCAAGGCGGTGGGTTCCGTGGCGCTGTCCGAACGGCTGATGACCATGATGGCCCATCTGTGCATGCGGCTGGGTGTCGACGGCCTGCGCGGCGAACTGACACTGATGCGTGCGGCCCGCGCCAAGGCTGCTCTCTCGCGGCGAAAGGAAGCCACGCTTCAGGATGTCCTGGCGGTCGCGCCAATGGCCCTGCGGCATCGCCTGCGCCGCGATCCGCTCGACGAAGCCGGCTCGAAGACCCGGGTTGACCGGGCGATCAGCGAAGTTGCGGGAGAGCCGGTTGGGCATGCCTGAAACCACTGACGGCATTGAGATCAACCCGCGCTGGGCGGATGCGCTTCTTTCGGCGCAGATCCTTGTCGTCGGTGCGGGACTGATCGGCGGCATCAGGCTGCGCGCGGGAACCGGCCCGGTGCGGGACTGCTGGCTCGAGACGGTCCACGCCCTGTTCAATGCGGGATACGGCCGCGGCCTGCCGTGGATCCGGGTTCCGGCCTCGTCCGCCGCCGGACGGCTGACCGGCGGGATCGACATCGCCGCCACCCTGGCCGCCGGACGCCCGGTGCATGAAAACGGCATTCTGGCCCGCGCCGATGGCGGCTTCATCGTCCTTGGCATGGCCGAGCGGCTGGCCGATGCCAGTGCGGCGATCATCGGGCGTGCGCTGGATGATGGCGTGGCGACAGGATCCTCCGGCCGCGTGCAACCGGCCCGCTTCTCGCTCATCGCACTCGATGAATCCGTCGGCGAGGAGGAGGATCTGCCTTCGGCGCTGGCCGACCGGTTGACGCTCGACCTCAACCTCGACGGCCTCTCGATCCATGACGCGGTGAGCGATCCAGGTCTCGCCCACAGGCTGGCTCAGCCGCTGCCATCAGCAGGCGAGTGTGCTCCGGCTATGCGTGCGGTTGCCGTCCCCGAAGAGGTTCGCGAGGCCGCCGCCGCTATCAGCCTGGCGCTGCCCGGAAGCCCTGTCCGCCGGGCTCTTGATCTTATTCGTGTCGCCCGCATTCTGGCCGTGCTCGAAAGTAGCACGGATGTGAAGCCGGACCATCTGGCGACCGCGGTCAGGCTGTGCCTGGGCATGAACCTGGCCCAGCAATCTGAACAGCCGCAACCTGCCGACACGCCCGAGAGTGCCGATGGAGACGATCAGCCGCCACCCTCGGAGCCGCCATCCGGCGAAGATCAGCAGGATGCCGCGATTTCGCAGCCCGACCCGTCGGAAGAGGACATGCTGGTCGCCGCCGCCCAGGCCTCGCGCGCTGTCCTTGCCGAACTTGACCGGCCGGACCGGTCGATGGCCGCCAGGCAGGCCCGCACGGGAAAGTCCGGCGGCATCAAGACCGGCAGCCGCAGGGGCCGGCCCGCCGGCATCGTCTCGCGCCCTCCTTATCCGGAGGCCCGGCCCGACGTCGTTTCCACCTTGCGCGCGGCCATCCCCTGGCAACGGCTGCGCAATCCGGATTTTGCCCTGCGCGCGGATGGCTCGGCGCCGCCGCTGCGTATCCTGCCGAGCGACTTCCGCTATATCCGCTTCCGCCACCGCACCGAATCCACCGCCATCTTCGCCGTTGATGCGTCGGGCTCGACGGCGATGGAGCGGCTGGCCGAAGCCAAGGGCGCGATCGAACTGCTGCTGGGCGACTGCTATGTGCGGCGCGACCAGGTTGCACTGATCAGTTTCCGCGGCTTGTCGGCGGAGACCCTGCTCGAGCCCACCCGCTCGCTGGTCCGCGCCAAGCGCTCGCTGACCGGGCTTCCGGGTGGCGGGCCGACGCCGCTGGCCGGCGCCATAAGGCGGTCGCTGGAAATCGCCGGGATGGTGCAGCGCCGTGGCCAGTCGCCGCTGATCGTCTACCTGACGGACGGCAGCGGCAACATCGCGCTTGACGGCAAGGCTGACCGGGTCCGGGCCGGCGAAGACGCGCAGATGCTGGCGCGTCAGGGCGCGGCGCTCGGCTACCGCTCGATCCTGATCGACATCTCCCGCCGGCCGCGCGAGGCCACCCGCGAACTGGCCCGCTCGATGCAGGCGCAATATTGTCCGCTGCCGATCGTTTCGGCCAGCGCCGTCAACGCCATCGTCAGCGCCGAACTGTCAAAAGGCGCGGGACAATGACACTCTCCGGCCCATGTCCCACTCTGGCAGATGCGGGCCGGAACTGGCCGTTTCGCGAGGCAAGCCGCATGCTGCGCGTCGGCCGGCTGGATTGGCATGTCCAGAGCCTCGGCGATCCTCAGGCCCCGGTGGCACTGCTGGTGCATGGAACAGGTGCCGCCACCCATTCGTTCCGCGGCCTGATCCCGCTGCTTTCCAGGCATTACCGGGTGATTGCCATGGATCTGCCCGGGCACGGGTTCACCTGTGGCGCGAAGGCGGAGGACCTGACCCTGCCGGGCATGGCGCGGGCGCTTGCCGATCTCGTCCGCGCTCTTGCGGTCGAGCCCACCCTCGCCATCGGCCACTCCGCCGGGGTGGCGGTTCTCATCCAGATGGCGCTCGATGGCGGTATCCGCCCCTGCCGCATCGTCGGCTTCAACGCCGCGCTCGAACCGATCCGTGGCAACGCCCTGCTCTCGCCCCTGGCCAAGCTTCTCTTTGCCAATCCGCTGACTTCGCGTCTTGTCTCGTTCCAGGCCCGGATCGGCAACATGGCCGACAATCTCATCAAGGCGACCGGCTCTCCGGTCGATCAGGCGGGCCGCGATTGCTACAACATGCTGCTGCGGCAGCCCTCCCAT
>JAHJUC010000663.1 GCA_018829385.1 Alphaproteobacteria bacterium | reverse complement strand
ACGGTTTTGACCACTCCGAAGCGTGAGAATATGGACATGATTTTCCCCAATCGTTTGGGGCTAAATTAGTTTGCAATGGTTAAGAAAATCAGACTCAATCCCAGTAGTTTTTATGGGTTTTGCCGCGGTTGTTTCAGCTCGGCCTGGATTCCGGCAGGCTGAGGAGCAACGGACGGGACTCGAAGGAGGTGTTTCGACAGTATTCCCCGCCAATTCTTGCAGGGGGCGATGGGCTGTCTCGCCACTTCCAATAGAGCGCAGCCGCTGACCGGCGTTCCGCTGGAAAACCCGGCCCTAAACCTTGGTCTCGACGCTCAGCCGGTAGCCGATGCCGCGCACGGTCTGCAGCCAGAGCGGGTTGGCCGGGTCGTCCTCGATCTTGCGCCTGAGGCGGTTGATCTGCACGTCGATGGTGCGTTCGCCGACCTCGATGTCGGCACCGACCAGTTCATGCCGGGGAACGGTGTCGCCGGCATTCTCGGCGAAGGTGACCATGATCTCGCGTTCGCGGTCCGTGAGGCGAACCGGTTCGCCGGACTTCTTCAGCTCGCGCCGGGCGATGACGAAAGTGTAGGGGCCGAACACCACCTGTTCGACCTTGGGCGTCGCCGGCTGGCCGCCGCGCTTGAGAATGTTGTTGATCCTGAGCACCAGCTCGCGCGGATTGAAGGGTTTTGCCAGGTAATCGTCGGCGCCGGCCTCGAGCCCGTCGATGCGGGCTTCGCCTTCGGCAAGTGCTGTCAGCATCAGGATCGGCACTGTCTTGATCTCGCGCAGCGAGCGGGTCAGCGACAGGCCGCTTTCGCCGGGCATCATCACGTCGATCACCAGGAGATCGAAATCGATGCCTTCGAGCTTGCGGCGAGCCTCGCCCGCGTCAGCGGCGGTGGTGACACGGAACCCCTGTTCAGTCAGGTAGCGCGACAGCAGGTCACGGATGCGGGTGTCGTCGTCGACGACAAGAAGATGGGCCGCGTCATCGTCCGGCAAGGGGGTTGTCATTGCTCGTGTCCCTCCATCATGTCGTCCTGATCATCGGCCGCTCCGCGGCTGGCCGGATTGATCATGCCGGACAGAAAAGCCTTGACCGCCGCCCGTCCGCCTTCGCCCAGACCTTCCATTGCATGGGCGATGCGGCAAGACTGTGGCCTCGCCAGCGCCAGGGCGAGCTCGCGTCCCCGCTCGGTGGGGAAGAGACGGCGTTGCCTGCGGTCCTCGGGTCCGGCGACCTGGGCAATATACCCTGAATCGATCAATTGTTTGAGCACCCGGGCAAGCGATTGCTTGGTGATCTTCAGCGTGTCGAGCAGGGCCGCAACGGTGAGGCCGGGTTCGCGGTTGACGAAGTGGACGACACGGTGGTGCGCCCGGCCGAAACCCGAGGTGTCGAGGATCGCGTCGGGATCGGAAATGAAATCGCGATAAGCGAAGAACAACAGCTCTATGATCTCGAAATCGATGCCGTCGGTGTCTCCCATCGGACGGTCGAGGATATGGTCGGATTCGGGCTTGATTGCGCCGGCACGGCTCATGACGACTTTTCCTTTCGAATATGTCAGCTATGTTGACATAAATTGGCGCAATTGCTAGCGTCGATTTGCGCGCGAGGCAAACTGGCCTTGCCCGCCGGCTTGCCATTGCCCGTTTGCCTCACGCCGCGATCCGGCGCTTGCGCCACGGTCACCGACACCGGCTTCAGACAACCATTATCACGGCGGCATACCGCCTGGAGGAAACGCGATGGCGTCCGTACCTTTTGACCAGCTCGAAGGCGAAATCTGGTTCAACGGCGAGTTCGTGCCGTGGAAAGATGCGAAAATTCATGTCCTGACCCATGGGCTGCATTATGCCAGCGCCGTGTTCGAAGGCGAGCGTGCCTATGGCGGCGAGATCTTCAAGCTGACCGAGCACACCGAGCGGCTGCATACTTCGGGTGAGATCCTGGGCTTCAAGATCCCCTACAGCGTCGCCGAGATCGACCAGGCCTGCGTCGAGTTGCTGGCGCGGCAGGGGTTCGAGGATGCCTATGTCCGGCCGATCGCCTGGCGCGGATCGGAGATGATGGGCGTGTCGGCGCAGAAGAACCGGATCAACCTGGCGATCGCCATCTGGCAGTGGCCGAGCTACTTCAAGCCGGAAGAGCGGATGAAGGGCATTCGCCTCGACATCGCCGAGTACCGCCGTCCGGATCCGCGCACCGCGCCGTCGCGTTCCAAGGCCGCCGGTCTCTACATGATCTGCACGCTGTCCAAGCACCGGGCCGAGGAGCGCGGCTATGCCGATGCGCTGATGCTCGACTGGCGCGACCAGGTGGCCGAAGCGACCGGCGCCAACGTGTTTTTCGTCAAGGACGGAAAGATCCACACGCCGACACCCGACTGCTTCCTCGACGGCATCACCCGCCGCACCGTGATCGGGCTCGCCAAGAAGCGCGGCTACGAGGTGATCGAGCGGGCGATCAAGCCGGAAGAGCTCGAGGGTTTCGAGCAGTGCTTCCTGACCGGGACCGCGGCGGAAGTCACCCCGGTGTCGGAAATCGGGCCCTACAGCTTCACGGTCGGCGAGATCGCGCAGAATCTGGTCAATGACTACATGGCCGAAGTCCAGCCGAAGAAGGCTGCTGCCGAATAGGCTTTCCGGACTGGAATGACCAAGGGCGGCGCTCCGGAAGGATCGCCGCCCTTTCTGTTTGTGCACATTTTCCGGAGAGCGGCTGTGTTCAGCGCAGGATCATGATGGTATTTGCACATCTCATGTGAGAAATGCCGACAGGAGATGAAAATCGTGCACCTAGACGAGTTCGACCGCAAGCTGTTGCGGCTGCTGCAGGAAGACGGGCGGCTGACCAACAACGAGCTCTCGCTGAAGGTCAACCTGTCGGCGTCGCAATGTTCCCGGCGGCGAACCCGGCTGGAGCAGGAGGGCTATATCCGCGGCTACCGGGCGGATCTTGACCGCGAGAAGCTCGGAATGGGCATCGTCAACCTGATCACGGTGACGCTGGCGACGCACAATCGCGACAATGCGCAGCGGTTCGCGCGGCTGATCGGCGGGTTGCCGGAGGTTCTCGAAGCCTATTCGCTGACCGGCGAGATGGATTATATCATCAAGGTGGTGACGCCGGACCTGCGCAGCCTGTCGGCTTTCGTCAGCGACGTGCTGTTGCCGCATGAATCGGTGCAGCATGTCAAAACCGCGATCGTGCTCGATACCCTGAAAGAGGGCGGCGGCCTTCCCGTTTGAGAACGGAAAGCCCGGTGAGAGCGGAAGCCCCGGTGGCGGGCGGAATCCACTTGATCGCAGTTTTTTAACTCCGGATGGAACCAAATCCCCGTTGCGTGCGTTCCGATTTACGGCGAGTTGTCGCGCAACAACCAGGAAAAGGTGATTGAAACAATATGGAAGACCTGATGGCGAGTGCATCCGAATCCCGGTTGGGGCAATTGTTTGGCAGCTGGGGCGAGGCGTTTGACGGCCTGCAGGTTCTTATCGTCACCTACGCCTTCTCGGTGATCGGCGCGATCCTCATTCTCATTGTCGGCTGGAGCATTTCGCGGCTCCTGGGCCGCTGGGTGCGAAGCCTGCTTTCCAGAACCCACCGCGTCGATCCCACCGTGGTCGGGTTCTTTAGCGTCTTCGTCCGCTACGCGGTTCTGGTGGTCGTCGTCATCATGGTGCTCGGCCAGTTCGGCGTCCAGACCGCCTCGATCATCACCGCGCTGGGTGCCGCGGGCCTGGCGATCGGCCTCGCCCTGCAGGGGACGCTGCAGAACATTGCCGCCGGCATCATGCTGCTGGTGCTCAGGCCGTTCCGGGTGGGCGAATATATCGATGCCGACGGCGTTTCGGGCACGATCCAGGAAATCGGTCTTTTTGCAACCGAGCTGAAAACGCTGGATGGCCTGTACCGGATGGCGCCGAACTCGCAGCTGTGGAATGTTCCGGTGACCAACTACTCGCGCCTGCCCGAGCGCCGTCATGACCTCGTCATCGGCATCGGCTACGAGGACGATATCGCAAAGGCGCAATCGGTGCTGATGGAGCTGGCGAGAGCCGACAGCCGCGTCCTGTCCGATCCCGAACCCTGGGCCTATGTGTCGGAACTGGGCGACAGCGCGGTTGCCGTGACCTTGCGCTACTGGACCAAGTCGGCGGACTGGTGGACCACCAGCCGCGAGTTGACCAAGGCCGCCAAGATCGCCTTTGACGAAAACGGCATCTCGATCCCGTTCCCGCAGATCACCTATTCCGGCGCGTTGCCGGGGCAAAAGCAAAGCGAAAGCGCCTGAGGGAGCGGAACCGGGTCAATTGCAGCGGCAACCGATTGGCGTGCGCGGAATCGAGGGTGACATCCGCTGCCCGTGCGTTCATTTTGCGGCCAGTGAGTCGAAGAACAGGAACGTTCGAAATGGGCAACTTGCAAGCCGGGATCATCCCCGTCACACCTTTCCAGCAGAACTGCACGGTGCTGTTTGACCAGGACACCAAGTCCGGCGT
>JAHJUC010000662.1 GCA_018829385.1 Alphaproteobacteria bacterium | reverse complement strand
GCTCACCCATTGCTCACGCTCGATGCGGCCGGCAAACGACAATTGCTCGGCAAACTCAGCCTGCTGTTTCTTGGTCCAGGCCGCGATCTGCGCGAAACTGTTGATTCCCGCAGCGTTCAGCTTGGCTTCGATCTGCGGGCCGATCCCCTTGATTTGCTTGAGATTATCGGGAGAAGCCGCCGGCGCGGGACTGGACTTCTGTGCCTTCGGTTTCGCCGCGGCTGGCTTGGCGGCCACCGGCTCTTCAGCCTTTGCCTTCGCAGGCCGGGCGCTTGTTGCCCGAGCCTTTGAAGCCGTGGCCTTCGGCGCCGCCGGCTTGCCCGCCGGCGATCTGGCAGCTTTCGGTTTGGGAGTTTTCCTGGCAACGGCAGGTTTCGCATCGGCCGGAATGCCGGCGGCCGCGGATGTCGCCTTCTCCGCCGCTTGCGGCTGCGAGGCCAGAGCCGACGCCGGCTGCGGGGTGGTTTCGGGCTCGTAATGCGGTATCGGCGCCGCAAGTTCGCCGGCAGTCACGGTCCTTGCCGCGCCCTCATGGGTGACGGCTGCCGCGGCGCCCGAATGATGCCGCGAACCGCCCAGCCTGCCCTTGAGCCAGCATCCGAACAGGCATCCCAAGCCAAACGCGACGGCCATGAAGACCGCAACCTGCAAAACAAACATGGTCATCTCTCCCCCTCCAGATCAGGTATCGCCGCGCTCAACTGCGCACGCGGCCGCAGGTCTTCCATCCCACCAGCCCGCCAACTGCAAACGCCACCAGCAGCCAAAACCAAAGATGTGTGAACATGTACCACATTAGTCCCTCCATGGGCCGCCGGTGGCCCGTCAATTGAGGACGCGAAACTCGATCCGGCGGTTTGCCGCCTTGCCCTCGTCCGTTTCATTGCTTGCAAGCGGGCGGCTTTCACCATGACCGACGGCGACCAGCCGGTCCGCCGCAATCCCCGCTGCCGTCATGAAGTCGACCACCGCCCTGGCCCGCCGGTCGGACAAGGCCAGGTTGTCGGCTTCCGAGCCGTCCGAATCCGTATGCCCGGATATTTCGAGACGAACCTCGCCGCATTGCCGCGCGATCCGCGCAATCCGGTCCAGGAACCCAAAGGAATGGTCCTGAATGGCCGCCTCCGCGGTCTCGAACAGGATGATGTTTGAGGCCGTCAGCCGGTTGAGTTCGGCCTGGCAGGCTTCGGGGTTCAGCTCATCCCCCCTGTCGTTGCCGGGCGATACAGCTGCTTCACCGGAAAATCCTGCCGGAAGCCCTTCGGCTATCAACCGGGCAACCTCTCTGGCGCCGGCCTCGTTCAGGGCAGAGCCCCGGATGGAAACCACCCCGTCTCCTATGCCGATCTCGGCCTCGTCGAGCCGGCTCAGGCCCTGGAGCGCCGTCAAGGCGGCGGCCTCGAAGCCCTGGGGCGCGCCCGGCGCGATCCCGGTTGCGTCGTCAAGCGCAATCGAGCCGAATTTCAGGCGGACCTGTTCGAGCAGTTCGGTGTGAAATGCCTCGCTCGGAACAAGTCCGCTCAGCGCGAGGCGTTCCCCTGTCAGCTGCGCCGTCCACCTATACGAAGCGCCCTGCGCCAGCCCGATATCGGCGGTTCCAAGCACCAGGCCGCCGGGCAACCTGCTGGACAGAATGTCCTGAATGCTGCGAAACGCTCCCACATCGCTTGCCTCACCCGAAACATCGAGCCTTCCTTGCATGATGGTGACGGTTCCGGCGCTCATCTTGCCCAGCGCGGACAACGCAGTTTCTGTGGCCGCCATCCAGTCGACACCATCGGGCACGCCGGTGGCGTACCGCATCCGGTCGTCTGCCCCCAGGTCTCCGCCGATCGAACCGGCGCGCGCCATGATCGCTTCGCGGATCTCGCCATCCGGCACGTAGCCGCTGACGACAATCCCGTCCGCGGCCTTGGTGGCGGACCAGGAATACTCTCCGGCCGCGGCGGCGGGTGTAATCTCGACAGAGCTCACGATACCGGCCGATGGAGGCACCAGCGACAGCGCCGCAAGCGCCGCCTCGTGATCGTCGGGATTGAGCGCCTGCCCGGTAATATCCATCGTACGGTCGGTGATGCTCATCGACCCGGTCGAGAACCGCGAAAAGACAGACAATCCATGGCCGGCAAGCGAAACCAGGCCTGTCGGCGCGCCTCGTGCGAGGTGCATCCGGTCGGAAAGCGCGATGCCCGGCAACAGCCCGGTCAGTGTGGAGATGATGTCGGCGCGTGCGGTTTCATTGGGAACAAAACCGCTCAGGATGATGCCGTCCGGCGTTTTTTCCGCGGACAAGCGGTAGGGCTTCTCCTCGGGCAGCAGAACCGAAGCATCACTGACATCGCGTACGCCGTAGACATTGCGCGCAATGGACAGGGCATCCTCACGGCTCTCCTCGTCCGGCGCCAGGCCGGTCAGTGTGAGATCGCGACCCTTGATCAGCACCTGCGCCCAGGCATGATCGGTCCGGAGCGCCGACATTGTGCGTGATTGCAGGTCCGCCTCGATCGAGCCGGCAGTAAACCAGATCGCCAGCGCCGACAGACACGCCACCGCGGCCAGACCGGGCCAAATCCAAAGCTTAACGTTCTGCATGAAATCTCCGCCAGACCTTTGCCGACGGCAAGCCTATCACCGCTGCCCGAGCGAGGCCAAGCCTAAAGCGGAACCGGCCTCGCCCCCACCCGCGGGCGAAAGGCAACCATGCCTGAAATGCAGGCACGAAAAAACCCGGCAGCCAAAGCTGCCGGGTTCCATCAGATCAAACCGAGGTTTGATTAGAACGAACGACGGACCCAGACGAAGCCGTCTGCAGTGTTGGTCTTCACGCCTGCGATGGTCTTCTGCTGGCCCCAGTGACCTTCGAGACGAACGTTGAAGTTCGTGACCGGGGTCCAGGACAGTGCGCCTTCCAGGACGTGTGCGTGCTTGACGGTACCGCCCTTGGCAGCCGAGAAGCCGTCGAGGTACTGGTAGCCGACTTCCATGCCGAGGGTGTCGGTCAGGCTCTGGGTGTAGCCAATGCCAGCAGACCAGTTAGCTGTTTCGGTCGAGAGGGCTGCACGGCCAGGCATCGGAAGGCCGTATGCGGTGTTGCCGACCTTGTTGTTGTAGTAACCACCAACGCGGAGGGTACCGCCGGTAGCTGCAACGTCGAGCTGAACGATACCCTTGACGCCGACTGCCTTGGCAGTTTCGTCGTAGCCGAGGTGCACGGCAGCGCCGCCCCAACCCTGGGTGAAGCCGACGATACCGATGACGTCAGGAGTCCAGTTGGTGTTGTTTGCATCGTGCTCGAGAACCAGAGCAGCGTACCAGGCGCCCGCATCGTAGCGGTAACCGATCTGCTGAACCTGGTGGTAGCCGTACACGCCACCGTTATCGGTGGAGATGATGCCCCAGTTGCCGACGCCGCCGCCCCAGAGAGCTGCGAATGCCGATTCGGTGTAACCCATGAACAGGCCGCCGAGCTGGATCATTGCCTGGTCGGTGACCTGAGCAACGTCGGCGTTGGCGCCGCCCGAGTTCGACTGCATGCGGATGTAGCCGCGCAGGGTGCCCAGTTCAGTTTCCGAACGGGCGTCGAAGTTGACGCGGGTACGGGTGTTCTGCTGGTAGCCGTTGGTGCCCTTGGTTGCAGTCACGCGGAAGCGGACATAACCGTCGATCTTGAGGCAGGTTTCGGTGCCCGGGATGTAGAAGAAGCCGGTGCCGAAAGCGTCGCAAACGCGGACGTATTCAACGGGCTCGGGCTCAGCTGCAACGATAGCGTCTGCAGCGCGTGCGCCGGAAACAGCAACGAGAGCTGCTGCGGAGCCGATGAGAAGGCTCTTAATGTTCATTTCTGACCTCCAGTCAAAAGTTAATGGTCTGGGTTGTCGCTGAAGGACAGTATTCTCTGTCCCATCCCCACAATGGAAGAAGACAGGCGGGTAATCGCCGTGGCTTCGAAAGTGAACATACTCACCGGAGCAGACCGCGCAACGCAGATCGCTCCTGCCATGGGCTCCTCCGCATGCCTTCACCTCCCCCTGTTGCACAAATGACACGAAATCCTTGCCCGCGGCCCGATTTGTTTACCCTTCGTTAGGAACTTCGGGGCGCCTCCGGGCAAAACGAGGCCCGCTTGATGCAGTCTAGCGGCCTGACCCCGGCTTATTTACGGGTTCTGGAAGCGATTCCCCCACCGCCTGCCCGTCGAGCCGCGATTCGCGCCGGCCAGCCCCACGGGCCCCTGCAGGCGATTGCCGGTGGGGATTCGAACCTGGCCCGGCAACCCTTGCCCCGGCCCTCATGTGTTCCATACGCACTCCTATATATACGTCTCTTATATAGACCTGCAGCGGTAGGGGCAGCCGCACTCCACCTCCCAGGAAGCATGTGGAAGGGTAACTTGCCGCTATCCGCCACACTCGGCGGTCACTTGGCAAAAAGACCTTCGTTCGGGACGGCTGACATCGACAGAAATACCTCCGCGAGAACAGTTAAACAATTTATTCAATAATATCATATGGATAAGGAAAGGAGATCTCTGCTGTTTGTCTTTTGACTGGAGGTCAGAAATGAACATTAAGAGCCTTCTCATCGGCTCCGCAGCAGCTCTGGTTGCTGTTTCCGGCGCACGCGCTGCAGACGCTATCGTTGCAGCTGAGCCCGAGCCCGTTGAATACGTCCGCGTTTGCGACGCTTTCGGCACCGGCTTCTTCTACATCCCGGGCACCGAGACCTGCCTGCGCATCGACGGTTATGTCCGTTTCCGGGTTGGTGGAGTTCACGAGCGCATTGGTGGCGTGACAGTTGCCGGCAACGACGGCTACACCCATAACACCCGCGTTCGCATCAACTTTGACGCACGTTCGGAAACCGAACTCGGCACGCTGCGCGGCTATATGCGCCTTCAGTCGAATTCCAACGCCGGCGTATATGTCAGCGGCACCGACTCAGTATTCGGTACCGATCAGGCTATCATCCAGCTCGGCGGCCTGTTCATGGGTTACACCGAATCGGCATTCGCAGCTCTTTGGGGCGGCGGCGTAGGCAACTTCGGCATTCTCACGACCGATGATGGCGGATCCTATGGCTACCATCAGACCCACCAGATCGGCTACCGCTACGACGCCGGCGCCTGGTACGCAGCTCTCGTTCTGCAAACCGATGCTGCTTTCAACGCACCGGCGCCCAACTGGACTCCTGATGTTATCGGCGTGATCGGAACGACCTGGGGCGGTGCGGCAATGCACCTTGGTTACGACGAAACGGCTAAGGCAGTTGGTATCAAGGGCGTTGTTCAGTTCGACGTTGCTGCTACCGGCGGCACCCTTCGCGTTGGCGGCTTCTACTCCAACAAGGCCATCAACCGCTTCGGCGCTGGCATGCCTTTGGGCCTGGCAGGCGAAGTTGCCAACTGGTCTGGCGGAATCGATTACTCGCAGGGCCTGACCGACACGCTGGCTATGTCAATCGGCTACCAGTACCTCGACGGCTTCTCAACCGCAAAGGGTGGTTCCATCGCCCATACTCACTTGGTGGAAGGCGCGCTTTCGTGGACTCCTGTGACCGACTTTAACGTTCGTCTTGAAGGTCACTACAAGCAGGGCAAATCCAATCTCGGCGTCAAGGGCAGCTCGCTTGACGGCTTCGTTTGGGTCCGTCGTTCGTTCTAATCAAACCTCGGTTTGATAACAAAAATTCAACCGGCGGCTTTGGCCGCCGGTCTTTGGTTTCGGGGTTTCCCGAAACTTTTTATGACTAAAACAAAGAATAATTTTGATTGTTCATTCCCTTTCAACTATTCCGGGAACATGTCGCCGGATTTAACAACGCTGAAATCATCTACCCTTAATGCGAGTGCAACCGGAGACGGCGCGAGCCAGCTGTTATCACCACGGGAGTTGTGGCAGCAATACTCCGGTATCCTTTGGGAATCGGGGCGCCACAAAGATAACTGCAACGCTTTTATCCACGAGATAGATCAGTTCATGCGGTTGCAAAAAATTACAACCTATGATGATATGCTCATAGATGGATTGATCGATCATTTCAGGAGTATCGGCAATCGAAATTCAACCATAAATCGCAAGCTTTCCGCGCTTTATCGCCTATTGCGGAAGGCGGAGAGGAGCGGCCAGATCACACGGCTTCCGACTTATGTGTGATTGCGTGAACGCAACTCACGCGTGCGGTTTCTCACGGCTGAGGAGGAGGCGACGATGTTTTCGACGATCGGCTGCAGCAATCCACATCACGAGCTTCTGTGCCGGTTTCTCGTCGACACCGGAGCCCGCATCGGCGAGGCCCTGGCGCTCAAATGGGGCGACCTGCACAACAACACCGTGACCTTCTGGATCACCAAATCCGGCAGGAGCCGTTCTGTCCCCTTGACCGGACGCGCAGCCCAGGCGCTCGATCTGGCACGCGCTTTTGGCGGCAGCGGCCCATTTTCGGCCATTTCCTATCCGAACTTCAAATACAACTGGAACCGGGCCCGCAAGGAAAACGGCTTTTCGGATGATCCACACATGGTACCGCATATCTTGCGGCACACATGCGCGTCCCGGCTGGTCCAAGCGGGTATCGATTTAAGACGCGTGCAGACATTCCTCGGGCACCAGACAATCCAGATGACCCTGCGCTATGCCCACCTGGCCACCAATGATCTTGACCAGTGCGCCATTGCGCTCGATGCGGCTAACATGGCGGCCGTCACCAAGTCGCAGTCACGTGCGAGTTCGGACCATTCACGACGAGGCAATGGCTCTCCACAGGCGCATAAGGTGCCGCCCGGAAAGGGAGAATCCGGCGGGAAACGCGCGGGTTCGACTGCGATGCCGGCAGGGAAGTGAGGTCGGCGCCATACCTGTTGAGGACAATGATGGGATCGGGCCTGAATTGCAGTTGATTACACGGCCACGCTGGGTTAACAGACCACACGACGGAGAGGTGGCCGAGTGGTCGAAGGCGCTCCCCTGCTAAGGGAGTATACCCGG
>JAHJUC010000661.1 GCA_018829385.1 Alphaproteobacteria bacterium | reverse complement strand
GCTGCGACGACTGCGCCGAACCCTTCGATTATTTCAAGTGCATCTGAGGACCTGACCGATGGCCGCACCCCGCTTTCACACGCTCGAAATCGCCGCTGTCCGCAACGAGACCCCGGATGCGGTGGCGATCAGCTTCGCCATTCCCGAGGAGCTCTCCGACACCTTCGCCTTCGTGCCGGGCCAGTATTTGACGCTGCGCGCCGATATCGGCGGCGAGGACATGCGCCGCTCCTATTCGATCTGCTCGCCGCTCGGAGAGACCGGCCGCCGCACCGTCGGCGTCAAGCGCATCGAGGACGGCCGCTTCTCGAGCTTCGCCCAGACGCTGAAAGCCGGCGACCGCATCGAGGTGATGCCGCCGCAGGGCCGCTTCACCGCTCAGATCGGCGGCGACCACGATTACCTGCTGCTGGCCGCCGGCTCCGGCATCACGCCCTGCCTGTCGATCGCCAAGTCGGTGCTTGCGGGCGAGCCGGAGTCGACTGTCACCCTGCTCTACGCCAACCGCAATTCCGTGAGCGTCATGTTCCGCGACGATTTGAACGATCTCAAGGACCGCTACACCACCCGCTTCACGCTTCTGCACGTGATGGACGAGGAGGTGCAGGACGTCGAGATCATGAACGGCAGGCTCGACGCCGAAAAGCTCGAGAACCTGGCCAAGCTCAACGTCATCGACCCGAAGGCCGCCGACGCCATCTATATCTGCGGCCCCGAGCCGATGATCCGTTCGGCGTCCGCCGCCATGGCCGCGCTCGGCGTCGACCAGGACAGGATCAAGTTCGAACTCTTCACCCCCGCGCCGGGCGCGAAACCGGCGCCGGCCAAGACCAACGGCGCCGCTGTCAACGGCGCAAAACACGGCGCCTCGGTCGAGATCATCCTCGACGGCGCCCGCCGCACCATCGAGGTCGACGCGGGCCAGGACACGGTGCTGACGGCAGCGATGAAGGCCGGCCTCGACCTGCCCTATTCCTGCGCCGGCGGCATGTGCTGCACCTGCCGCTGCAGGATCGTCGAGGGCAAGGCCACCATGGATGAGAATTTCTCGCTCGAACCCTGGGAAATCGAGGCCGGCTTCACCCTCTCCTGCCAGTCCCGCCCGACCACGGACAGACTGGTGCTCGATTTCGACGCGCAGTAACGGCTCGGAAGGCCGGGGACAGCGGGCTTCACCTCAGCCCGGCGCGCGCCGGTTGCGGCCGAGCGCCCAACCGAGCGCAATGCCGACCGCGAACACCGGCACCCAGATCGGTGCGTCGAACCGCATGTAGCCCAATGCGCTGTCAAGCCGGGTCGAGCCGTCCGGATTGACGCCGGGCGAGACCTGCAGGAAGAACAGCACCAGCACGACGGCGAGCAACGGCAGGATCGCGTAGGCGGTTCCGCGCACCGCACCCCAACGGTAGGCGAAGACGAAGCCCAGGATCGCCGGCGCGATGAAATCGGCCAGGAACGCCATCGGATTTTCCAACCAGAATCCCATCCCCGTCTCCATCCCATGGCCTGTTTTGCAATCGGCCCTGTCACGTCGCAGGGTCGATCAGGCGCTCCAATTTACGGCGGCGCGGGCAAACAGGCAAGATGACTCGCCGTGGCGGCCCCTTGGCGAAGCGGCGCCTCCATCCGGACAGCCGGAAACCGCCCGCGCGGCAATGCCGCCGGGGTGTGTCGGGAAGTCATTTGTGCGCCTGTACGTTATCGCTTCAGTGCAAGCACTTCGCGCGACAGGCGGCAAGTCCGGAGGGCCGCGCGCGGGCAGTGCCTCTGGTAATGTAGGTATAGGGTGGCGCTGACAGCGCGCGGCCCGGAACTCGCCGGATGGCGTCCCCACCCGACAGGCGCTGGCCTTGCAGGCACGCGGAGGTTGGCTTTCTCGCCTGCCCCTCTTCAGGGCCCTGTCGCCCGGGTTGCCCCGGCCGCGGCCTGGACGGGCCGCGGGAGCTGCTTTGGGCGCGGTTCCGGCACGGACCCTGCCTGCCAGATGCAAGCATGTCCGCCACAGGCCCGCGCCGCTGTCCCGCCCCACCCGCTTGACGCGGACTTCAGGAACAGGACCCCGGCCCGGTGGCTGGCTTTGCACGGCGCTCCCGAAAGAGCGCCGCCCGCCAGCGGAACCACGTTGGCCACCGCCTCCCCGTTGGCCGCGCCCTACGTCGGGACGCCGCCACCGGGGCATTCCCTCCCGCCTGGCTCGAAACGTTCGCGATCCATCCGGCAGCGGGAGCGAACCGAGTCTGGCACGGGGATGGAGGGTGTGGACAAAATGGGGCGGATTTTGTGGGGAATGGGCGGGATTGCGGGGGGAGTGGGGTAGGATTGTGCACGGGGGTGGAGTTCGGCACAAAGTTCGGGGACAGTTTACTTTTTCGGGCCTCGCCCGAAAAAGTAAACTGTCCCCTGCATTCCCCTGCACCCTCTCAGTCATCATGCTAGCCTCTCTCCGTCGTCATCCTCGGCCTCCGAGCCGAGGATCCATGCCGTGCTCCATCCACCCACAACCCGTTTGGAAACATCACGGAATGGATCCTCGGGTCGGGGCCCGAGGATGACGAAGTGGGAGAGCGGCGGGTGTGAGGCAGTTGGGAATCCGGGCAGAAATGACACCGACAATGGCCGCTTTCCGCCGGATCATTGGCGTGTGGAAGGGCTCATGAACGCTTTTGGACCATCGCGGCTTCGCGCCCTAAATTCGGACATCGGATTTGCAGTATGCCCCCAAAGCAAACGTCGCTCATACAGTGTTTCGAAGGGCTGAACAGTACGAGTGCCGAGAAAACCTGAGGTCTCTGATGTGTCGCCAGCGGTTATTGCGCTGGGGCGCATGAGGATCCTAGACGACTTGCGGCACGCACAATGTGCTGATGACACGCGCACGTGCACCATTGGCCTTCGGCACAATTCAGACGATCTGTCGACAAGCCCGAATGCATTTCAGGAAGGGGCCCTCACATATCTCTGAACATCTCCGTGAAGATTTCCGCGAGCTCCACATCACGACCGGCGGCCAAAGATGCGCTGAGACCGGTTGCGATGACGGCGTCCGTCACAAGCCCACATGCGCCCAATGCCTTTTCCGGTTTAGAACAATTCCCCGGGGTGCCTTCCGGATAGTAATCCTCGATCGCCCCCTTCGAGAGGATACACACCCCCAGTGCGCGCATGCCATCAAGCACCGGCACGAGCATCGCGCGCGCCTGATCGTCTTCGCGGCAAACCTTCACTCTGGCGATATCCTGCTCCCAGACAAAGAGATTATCAATTTCCTGAAGTGAGGCAGCATCGATCAACTGTGTTGCTTGCATCTGCCTTAAGGCATCCTTCGCGGCGTCATAGCGATTACGCCAACTGTTTTTGTGGATCCTGTCCTTTATTTGCCGAATGCTCGGTTCGGCTTTGATACCCAGCTCTACGGCGCGTGCATCTATATGTTGCAGAATATCGCCCCGCAGTTGGGTCAATACGGGCGTGGCCCCCAGATGCTCAAAGCCGTCGAAAAGCGCATCAAGATCCGCTACTATATTCACCTCAATTCCAAAGCTCTCGAAAAACCGTCGGAATTTCGCAAAATTGCCCTTTCCAGATACGCGCACAAGCGCGATGTTTTTCCGGTCAAAGTCCCACTCAGCATTAAGCATTTTCGCGACATGCCTGCAGTAGGCATCGTCTGACTCCCCTTCAAATAGAACGACCCGGCGGCTGAAGAATGCCGCATCGGCATTTTCGAAACGGGCCATTCGGAAAACCTCGGCATTTGCCGCATCGAGGGCAAACTCAACCGGATGCAGCACACCAACCGGTTTAGGAGCGGCGGGCGCTTTGGCAACTCGCACAAACGCCGCCGTCACTCCCGGGGCGAAGAACAGAGGCGAATGCGTTGTGACAACGACTTGATGTGCGGACGCAATGCGGCCTAGCGTATTGAATAGGACGCGTTGTGACTTGGGGTGAAGGTAGAGCTCAGGCTCTTCGAACAGAAAGATCAACGGGCGTGGTGCAGCCTGGTCCTCCCCCGCTTCTGCAGCCACCCGTCCAAGATGACTAACATAGGTCTGCAGCAATGCGAATGTCAGCGAGCACTTGATACCGTCCCCTTTGTTGTCGATCAAATCCCGCGAACCGTCGTCAATGAAAATCTGAGCCGCGTTGAGGATCGTTTTCAGCTCCGGAGGAGGAATATTTAATTCCACCTTCACCTGAGGAAAATTCTCACTCAGGAACGTTTCCACCGTTGCCTCCAATGCCCGCACCTTCTCGTGTCGTCCATCGACGATTTCCTCACCTTGAACAATGCGATTGAGGCGCCCATTCAGTTCCTGAAATGTCTGGTGAATTTCCGCAAGATCGGGCGTCATGTCTTCTAAAAGCAGACCCAATAAGCGGCCGAAAGGAGTCGATTGAGCGGTCTTAAGGTCGTCCGTTAGATTCTTCACTGCTGGAATGTAGATGGGCTCCGGCAGCAAATTGGAAATTGACGTGCTCATTCCCGTGGGCAGTGGAGCAGGAACCAACTGAAATTGATCGACAGGTAACCGCGCGATCTGTTCCGCGAGATACCCCTTAGCTTGCCCAACATTGAGATTTAATGGCGCATCACCCGCAAATTCGGGGTATTCGGCCACAAGAGCCTGACGCACGGCCGCTCCGGCCTTTCCTTTAAGCGCCTCGGAAATTGCATCGTCCCGATAACGAGGCTCGGTTGGCGAAAGACGCTGCGTGGTGACGTCGCATTTCTCGCCGGGGCGATATCTAACGACAATCGAAAACTCGCCGTTCAACACAAGCGGCTCGATCTTGACAGCTTGCTCGGGCGTCAGCCGCAAAAGGTCAGCGGGCAATACACCGTCGAACTGCAAGCCTATTTCGACTGCCGTCGCGTGGTCGTAAAACAGGTCGCTCGAAAGCTGCGTTGGTCGGTTTAGTCCAATGACGATAGCCTGAAGGACAGTCGACTTTCCCGAATTGTTCTCGCCGACGAGGCAGCCGAAATTCGTTGGATTGAAACTTGCTTCCTTGAGACCTTTGAAGTTTTTAATGGTTACCGTATGTAGCCGCATGCCCCTTCACTTACTCTGGCTTGTAATTTCTCTCCACCAAAACCCAAGCGTACAGCACTACAACCGAAGAAAACAGATCCCCTATACGTTCCGAGCCTTAACTCTATTGGCCATCGGAGATGCCCTCGCGCTCATACTTGCCGTTCGTGAGCGGCTCCAGCATTATCACCATGGAGAAACACCTGCTGTTCATCTATGGTTACCGCAGACGACCCGCCTTGCCGAATAGTGCTGCCGCTCTTGAATTTGGGGCGAAGAGTTCAATGATCATTTCGGTATTGGGTACAGTGAGAGACTGACGGTTGGCCAGACAATAACCGCCTTCACGTACGCTCCGGCGTATCCGCTTCCACTGTTCACGCGCCAGAACTGGACCCGCGTTGACAGACCCGAATGCCCCCCTCACCCGATCGCCGCAACGATCTTCCGCAGCTCCGCGTTCCGTGCCCCCAGCATCAGCACGTTCCTGAGCGCCGCCTTCGGGTCGGCGGTGCGGAACAGGACGCCGTTGTCGCGGATGTCGCGGTTGACCACCGGGCGCGGGGGTGCGCCGGGCTCGGCCGCTTCGCCGGGCTTCATGGCGACTGCGAAATACATCCGCGCGTAGCCGGGGCTGACATGGCTGAAGAAGTGCTCCTCGCCGCTGATTTCGGCCGAGAAATTGGCGATGTAGAAGCCCCAGGTCACGTCCTTGTGCTCGGCGATGTCGGTCTTCGAGGCGGTGACGTGGACATAGCCAAGATGCGGCGCGGTCGCCAGCGTCTTGTGAAAGATCATCTCGGGAAAGCGGATCTTGCGGTGGAAGCTGTTGAGCCGCTGGTGGGTCTTCTTGCCGGCGCTCTCGAGCCGCTTGCCGGTGCGCTCGGCCACCTCCTCCTCGGTCAGGTAGCGGCGCTCTTCCTCGACCCAGTCATCCTGCCGGTTGATCCGCCCGGTCCTCAAGAAATTGGTGTAGATCGCCAGCCCGGGGCCGGATGCCTGCGGCTTTGCCTTGGATGCGTAGTATCTGAACATCGACATTCTGCGACCGAGCCCCGGTTCCGCCAAGCCAATTCCAGCAAAAGCGAGACCCGGTCCCGCCTGTGGAATTGCATGAAAACAACATGTTGGAGCCTTGTCGCCGGTTCTTCCGCCGCCTGAAAAGCTCTAACAATGTATGAACGCAAATGGTTAACCAATTGCTGTTGCCCGAAGCTTGCCGCGCTCAACTGGATTCACTTGAGCGATAACGAGCATGCATCATTTCAAAGGGCTGCAGCGTCCTTT
>JAHJUC010000660.1 GCA_018829385.1 Alphaproteobacteria bacterium | reverse complement strand
CCCGGCGCCATCGACAAGGCCATCGCGGTGATCGACGGCCGCGTGGTGACTGCGACGGAAGACGGAACGCTGGTTGTCGTCTCACCGTGAAACCCCGTGCCCATGGCCTCTGGCATCAGCCGGCTTTCATCGCCCAATACACTTCATGACCCCATTTTACGGATCCGATCCGATCAGCCGCGAACACCTGGTGCCGGCCGATCAGTGCTGGTGCGTGACGTACGCGAATCCCGGCTGACCGTGAACAAAGCCGTTCATCCGCTGCGCCGGAACCCCGATCTCGTCCAGCCTGGCATCAAGTTCACCAGCGGAAATCGCGCCATCGAGCAGTTGCCGGTATGCGCTGGCAATCTCCACCATGTCGCAGCTGTGCGGCGAAAGCCGGAAAGCGCTCACCCCTGCTGCCTGCAGGCCGGCCAACTCGGTGGAGAGGTTGAGATATTTTTCCGAAAGGGTCTGGATGCCGTTGACCGAGAGAAAGGGCTTGCCGGAATGGGTTTTCAGATCCATTCCATCGGGATCGTTCTCGCAGACAAACAGACAATTGTCCTTGGTGCGGCCATGGGCGCGGGCATGGTAGCACCGGGCCGAGAGCGCCAATGACACCTTGCCGAACACCTGCACCTCGATGCCCGCATCCATTTCGCGCGCGGCGCGTGCCAGTTCGGACACGGTCGCCAGAGGCAATTCCACCGGCAGGCAGAAATGATTGGCGCCATTGCCCGCCAGATGGCGGATGGTTTCCTCGTTGTAGACATTGAGATACTGGCCGATCCGGTGCGGCCTGCCCTTGAGGAAATAGAGCGCCGAGACGTCATTGGCCTCGACCTCGTCAAAGCCGCAAAAGGATTCGATGACCTTGCGGTCCAGCTTGCTGACAACCTCTGCCATCGTCGACCAGACGACCCGCTTGCCGCCGCGTTGCAGGCGCTCGGCGACGGCCTCGAGACTGTGATCGAAAAAGGGCGTGCGCTTGGAGCACACCACTTCTCCGAGATAGACCGTGTCAACGGGCGCCTCGTCGGCAATGCGGAACCAGAAATCCCGCTTCTGCTGTTCAGGCCAATGAAACAATACAGGTCCCATGGTCAGGCTCGCGGCTGCCACTGTCATCTCCATTTCTTGGTCTTGAACGCGCCCTGGGTTTCCTTGCCGCCTTCGGACAATTGCGCCAGACCGCTCAGGTCCGGCTGCCGGCCGGCCGATATGTCATCGACGGCGCGGCGGAAGGCGGACACCACCATCTGCACGTAGGAGCGCGACCGCTGCCGGCCCTCGATCTTCAACGCCGTCACGCCCGCATTCATCAGGTCCGGCAGCAGCGACGACAGGTTCAGGGTAACCGGCTCCTCGAACGCATAATAGGGATCGGGTCGGCTCACATTGGTGTAGCGCCCCTTGCAGATCGTCGGGTAGCCGGTGCTCTCATCGGCCGAATAGCAATCGATGTCGAACGGTCCCAGTTCTGCCGACGTGCTGCCATCCGGCCGGCGCACATATTGCACGGCGCTGGCTGGCGAGCAGACCCCGTGCATGTTGGTGGACACACCCGTGGCATAGTTTGTCAGGCTGCAGCGACCTTCCGACATCATGCCGATATTGCCGAAGACGAAGGCTTCTATTTCACAGGGGATCTGGCGGTGAATCGCGCTGATTTCGGCAACCGTCAATATCCGCGGCAATACCACGCGCTTGACGCCAAACTGCTCGCAGTAATACCGGATTGCCTCGGGCGAGGAGGCGCCCGCCTGCACCGACAGATGCAGCCGCATATCCGGATATTTCTCGGCGACATAGGCTGCCACGCCAATATCGGCGACGATGACGGCATCGGCACCGATGCGGGCGGCGACGTCGACCGAATCCTTCCACATCTGGGTGCGCGGGGCCGTGGCAAACGAGTTGACCGCCAGCAGGACGTGGACATTGCGCTGATGTGCGTAAGCGATCGATTGCGCCAGCGAGTCGGGCGAGAAATTCAGTCCGGCAAAATTGCGGGCGTTGGTTTCGTTGGCCAGACCGCAGTAGATCGCGTCTGCGCCGGCATCAACGGCGGTGCGGAGCGCCGCCGGAGTTCCCGCCGGACAGACCAGTTCCGGCTTGCCGTGGGGGCCGGACCCGATCATGGGCGGTCTCCGGGCCTGGTCTTGCGGAGGCGGGTCAAGGCAAACCGCAACGGCGCATAAAGCGGGCCGCTCATCTGGATCAGGTCCTCGACAATGGAGCCATCAAGGTCATCGAGCGCACTGCGCAGGCAGACCGCGGCTTCGGTGTTGCCGCTGATGGAGATGTCGCGGGAAAAAAACAGCGCGTCGGAATCGGCTGCTCCATCCATGACATCGAACAGGGCCGAGAAAGGACCTGATATCCTGGCATCGGCGCCCAGTTGCTCGGTGCGGCGGTGCGCCGACAGGCCGGGGGCATCCGGATCGGGGCGCAACCGCAACACGAATGGCATTTCGGTGACATCGATGACATAGGTGGAATGGATGTGTGGACCAAGCCGTTCAAAAAGCTCGGGTCTTTTCCGCGTCACTTCGAGAACCATGCGGCGCAGGATTGGC
Organism: Alphaproteobacteria bacterium; assembly: GCA_018829385.1. Classification (GTDB taxonomy): domain Bacteria; phylum Pseudomonadota; class Alphaproteobacteria; order Rhizobiales; family Rhizobiaceae; genus Hoeflea. Next base: position 338 of record JAHJUC010000660.1, on the reverse strand, counting down.
TGAACCGGAAACAGCGGCAGCGGCGCTGTCAGAATGCCTATCATTTTCGGCAGCTTGCCGGATGCCAAACCTAAGGGCTCTGGCGTCTCGTGTGCGATACGGCCTGTCTGTCGGGGCATGTCGCCACCCTGTTCGAAACTGCGACAGTTCCACTGCGGACCGGGTCAGTTACCGGATCGGGAGTAACACGAACGGGATGGCCAAATTTGATCTAGATCAACAAAAAAGCGGTTAGCGGCAGGCTGGAAAACGGGTCTCCAATGCGGCCCGGCGACGCCGGCCAGGACACGTCAGGTCCTGCTTTCCTGCATCGGCTGACCTGCAGACGGCAAAACCGT
>JAHJUC010000659.1 GCA_018829385.1 Alphaproteobacteria bacterium | reverse complement strand
TGATTGCCGAAGGCGAAGTGCTGCAACTTTCCGTCGCCAAGAACATGGAAACGACGGAAGATGACTACCTGGCCGTGATCCGGTCGAAGACGGCGGCGCTGTTTTCGGCCGCCTGCGAAGTCGGCCCGATCGTGGCCGGCGTCAGCAAGGCCGAACGCAATGCGCTCAGGTCCTACGGCATGAATCTCGGCCTCGCCTTCCAGCTGATCGACGACGTGCTCGACTATGGCGGATCGGCGCGCGACCTGGGCAAGAATGTCGGCGACGACTTCCGTGAAGGCAAGATCACCCTGCCGGTGGTGCTGGCCTACCGCCGCGGTTCCGAATCGGAGCGGGCGTTCTGGCGCGAGGCCATCGAGGGCGGCAAGAGCGACGACCAGGCGCTGGAAAAGGCGATGGGGCTGATCACCAAGTATGGCAGCCTGAAGGACACCACGGCGCGGGCCGAGCACTATGCCTCGATCGCGCGCGACGCGCTCGCTCCCCTGCCCGATTCGGCGGAGAAATCGGCGCTTCTGGAAGTGATTGCCTTCTGCGTGAACCGGGCCAGCTAGAATCCCGGCCGGATTACCCCTCATCTGCGGCATGCTGAAGCCTTGCCGCCCTGCGCCAAAAAAGCCATTGTGTTGGTTAGATATGCTTCGGCACGTGGCCGGCGCATGGCCAGAACGAACATGAGGCAGGACTTGATGCGGCGAAATTCGACAGCCCGGTTTGCGGCCAGCCTTGCGCTGGGCGCCCTTCTTTCCATCGGCGGGGCGATGGGTCCGGCGACTGTCCAGGCCGTGGCGGCAGCAGCCCAGGAACAGGATCAGCCACCCAATTTTCTCGGCTTCGCCGGAGCCTATCTCGCAGCCCGCACCGCCGATGTCGACAATGACACGAGCCGCGCGATCGAATTCTACAGCAAGGCGCTGGAGTTCGACCCTGAAAATACCGAGGTGAAGCAGCGGCTGATGGTGGCGCTGTTCAGTGGCGGACGTTTTTCCGAAGGCGTCGTGATCGCGCGGGAACTGAAGGAAGACCCCGCCGTCGCGCAGGTCTCGCGGCTGGCGCTGATGGTCGAGGCGACCAGCAAGCGCGAGTACCGCAAGGCCGCTTCGCTGCTCAGTCCGCAAGACAGTAATCCGATCGACCGGCTGCTCAACACGCTGATGATTGCCTGGGCGGAATTTGGCGATGGCAAGGGCGAGGCAGCACTCAAGTCCATCCTGGCGCTTGAGGGACCGCCCTGGTACCCGGTCTTCACCCGCTACCATGCCGGCGCCATGGCGCAGGCCATGGGCAACAAGGCAGAGGCCCGGAAACACTTCACCGACCTGATCGCCGACCCGCAGTCGGGTGCGGCCGCGCCGGATACCTATATCAGGGCGGTCATGGCCCTGGCGGCAATGGAAGCACGCGAGGGCAACAACCGCGCGGCGCTGGATGCGCTGGCCACGGGCGAGGATTTCTCCCCCGGCTACGCCCCACTCGCAGCACTCCGGCAGCTCATCGAGGACGATGGCAAGCCCGAAGCGGGGGTGATGACCGCGCAGCAGGGATCGGCAGCGGTGCTGTTTACGCTGGGCAGCGCGCTCAACCGCGAGGGAGCGGAAGAAACCGTGGCGGTCTATCTTCAGTTTGCCCGGACGCTCGATCCCAACGATGCCGCGACGCTGGTGATTCTGGGCGGGTTGACCGAACGGCTCGGCAAGGCGGAAGAAGCGATCAAGATCTACCAGGCCGTACCCGAGACCTCGCCGATGCGCCGGGTTTCGGAACTGCAGCTGGGGCTGGCGCTGGCGGATCTGGGCCGCAACGGTGAAGCCAAGGATCACCTGAAGGCGCTGATCGCCTCCGACCCGAAGGATATGCGCAGCTACCTGGCCTATGGCAGTGTGCTATCGCAGGACAAGGATTATGTCGAAATGGCGCTCACCTACGAGACCGCGATTTCGATGGTCGGGCCGACGCCGACGCGCAACGACTGGAACCTGTTCTTCCAGGCGGGCATTGCGCATGAAAGGCTGAAGCAGTGGCCGAAGGCGGAAGCGCATTTCAAGCGCGCGCTGGAGCTGTTTCCCGACCAGCCGCAGGTGATGAACTATCTCGGCTATTCGTGGATCGACATGAACATCAATCTCGAGGAAGGCATGGACCTGATCCGGGCGGCGGTGGATCTGAGACCCAATGACGGCTACATCGTCGATTCGCTGGGATGGGCGCATTACCGGCTGGGCGAGTATGATGACGCGGTTCGCGAACTCGAGCGCGCCGTGGAGCTCAGGCCCGCCGACCCGACGATCAACGATCACCTCGGCGATGCCTACTGGCGCGTCGGGCGGGAACTCGAAGCGACGTTCCAGTGGAAGCGGGCGCTGAGCAATGAACCGCCCGAAGAGCTGAAGCCGGAGATCGAGCGCAAGCTGAGCGAAGGTCTTCCCGCTTCCGAAAAACCTGTTCCGGCAACGGCCAACGGGGCGGACAAGGACAGCCAACCGGCGACGCCCGAGGACGGCGCGGGCGCGGGTACAGACAAGAAGAGCGGCCTTTCTCCTGCCGGCGGCCAGAGACAGCAGGCATGGCTCGATACCGGGACAGCTCATACCGGCCAGACAGTATTCATGCCCCTGAGGGTCGATGCCAGGAATTGATGCTCCGGCCAAGATCAACCTGGCGCTTCATGTCACGGGACGGCGGGCCGACGGCTATCACCTGATCGAGAGCCTCGTCGTCTTCACCGAACTCAGTGATCATGTGACCGTCGAGCTGGCGGACCAGGATGCGTTCAGCCTGGAAGGCCCGGAAGCGGCCGCGCTGGCAACCGAAGCGGCAGGCAGCAACCTGGTGGTCCGGGCGCGCGATGCGCTGCGTGACGCGGCACGGCACTCCGGCATCGAATTGCCGCCGGTCGACATCCGGCTCGACAAGCGGCTTCCCGTGGCCTCGGGCATTGGCGGCGGCTCGGCCGATGCGGCCGCCACGCTGAAAGCCCTGTGCGCCCTGTGGGGTTACGAACCCGGCCAGGAGATCCTGTCGCGGATCGCGCTCGCTCTCGGCGCGGATGTACCGATGTGTCTGGATGGCAAACCGCTGATTGCCCGCGGTATCGGCGAAACGCTGGCGCCCTTGGAACTGGGTTTCGCGCTTGACCTGGTGATCGTCAATCCGCGCATCGGCGTCTCGACGCCGAAGGTATTCGCCGTGCTTGAGAGCCGCGACAACCCGCCCCTGCCCGATCCTGAAGGCGTTGACGACAAGGATCGTTTTCTCGGGTGGCTTGCGGGAACGCGAAACGACCTGCAGCCGCCGGCGCAGAGCATGGTTGCCGAAATAGACCAGTGCCTTTCCGCGCTGCATCTGGCGGGCGCGCGCTTCGCGCGGATGTCGGGGTCCGGCGCAAGCTGCTTCGGGGTGTTTGCGAATGCGGAAACGGCCTCATTAGCGGCCGAGAAGCTGAGGGCTGACCGGCCGGACTGGTTCATCGCCGCCACCAGGACGATTTCAGCCGGCTAGGCGGGCAACGATCTCGTTACTGGAACGCCAGCACGGCTGCCGGGACGATCTCGCATTTGAGCCGGGTCATCGCCAGGCCGCGGCCGAGACTTTCAAGCGACTGGCCGGACTTCGCATTGGCGATCGCCTGGCGCTTGGGGATCAGCACGCCGTGCTCCAGCGCCGATATCCGGCGTCTCAGCCGCTTGAAAAACGGCAGCCGGTACTCCCGCGACGGCCGCATCCGGGCCGACATGCGGCCGGCGGCCATGTGCTGGCCGATATGGTCGACCCAGCCCAGAAGCGGTCTCGCACCCGGCTCTATCAGCAGAAGCCAGTCGCCGCGCGCCGAGCGTACGACATCCCGCAGATCCGGGTTTTCCAGAAACCGGCAACCGGCTGCGTCGGCCAGCAAAGCCGTGCCGTCACGCGAGCCGCGATCAAGGATGACCACTTCGGCCACGAGGCCCTCGACAGCGCCATGAACAAGCGCCGCCAAGGTAACTGCAAGGGCTTTTTCATCGTCTTTGCATTCAATCAAAACACTGATCATGGCTCCTTTTAATGCATGCGCAGCGGATACGCCAGATGACACCCAGCCCGGTTTTCCAAGGCATTCTAGCTCGTCACTTGATTTTGTTCTTGCTTCGTTCCCTCAATTGGACTAGGAATATAATCATGAACAGCAACCAATGACCAACTCGAACCGGGTGCTGATGGAGGTTTCATGCCGAGCCTTGCAACATTGAAACAAACCGCGCTGGCGCCTGGCCTGAACCCCGCCGAAGCCGATGCGCTGATGGCGGCGAGCGGCATGCGGGTCGCCGACGACCGCGTGCGCGGCCGCGGCGCCGGGCTGAACATGTCGGGCCGCTTCGAGATCAACACCCGCGAAGTCTTCGACGACGGGTGGAGCAGTCTCGAGGACCTGGCGCCGTTCAAGACCGAGGTGCAGATCGAAAAGCCGCGCACGATCATCACCCGCAACCAGTCTCCCGACCTGTCGTTCGATCGCTCGATCAATCCCTACCGTGGCTGCGAGCACGGCTGCGTCTACTGCTTCGCGAGGCCGACGCACGCCTATATGGGGCTGTCGGCAGGTGTGGATTTCGAGGCCCGGCTGTTTGCCAAGCCCGATGCGCCGCGGCTGCTGGAACGGGAACTGTCGCGGCCCGGCTACAAGGTTCAGCCGATCGCGATCGGCACCAACACAGACCCCTACCAGCCGGTCGAGAAGCAATGGCGCATCATGCGGCAATTGCTCGAAGTGCTGGAGGCTGCCGGCCACCCTGTCGGCATCGTCACCAAGTCGGCCCTGGTGATGCGCGACATCGACATCCTGTCGCGCATGGCGTCGAAGGGGCTGGCACGGGTGGCGCTGTCGGTGACCACGCTCGACCGCAAGCTGGCGCGCAGCATGGAGCCGCGCGCCGCAACGCCGGAACGGCGGCTTGAAGCGATCAGGGCGCTTTCGAACGCGGGCATTCCGGTTTCGGTGATGGTGGCGCCGGTCATTCCCGGCCTCAACGACCACGAGATCGAGCGCATTCTCGACTCGGTCAAGGCCGCGGGTGCGGATGCGGCGGGCTACGTCATGCTGCGTCTGCCGATCGAGGTGAGCCCGCTGTTCAGGGACTGGCTGCTCAGGCATTACCCGGACCGCTACCGGCATGTGATGTCGCTGATCCGCTCGATGCGCGGCGGCAAGGATTATGACGCCGAGTTCGGCAAGCGGATGCGCGGCACCGGTCCCTATGCCTGGCAGATCGCCCGCCGCTTCGACCTGACGGCGAAACGGCTTGGACTGAACGCCAGGAAGGCGCCGTTGCGGACCGACCACTTCGTGCCGCCGCATGGCGAGGGCGTTCAGCTGAGCCTGCTGTAGGGCATCGCGCCGCTCGGCGGGTGGCGTTCGGCCGCCCGGTTGACGCGTCATTGACAAGAATCGCCGTGCCACATGCCTCGCCTGGCCTGTGACGCGGCGGGTAAACCGGACCGCCACCCGCCCCATAAGGCGGTCCGGCGCCCGCGCGGCACCCGTCCCCAGCCGCCGGGCCTTGCAGAGGATCGGGCGGGTGTGCGAGCTTCGCCGCAACATGGCTCGTACCCCGCCCGATTCGCTGTTTCCCGACTATCCCGCGATGCCGGACTATCGCTTCGAGCAGCATGTCGTCCAAAGCGGTTATCAGCTCGTCGCCGGCCTTGATGAAGCCGGGCGCGGACCGCTGGCGGGTCCGGTGGTGGCGGCAGCCGTCATTCTCGACCCGAACTGTATCCCCGAGGGGTTGGACGATTCCAAAGCCTTGAAAGCCGCCAGACGGGAAGTGTTGTTCGAGGCGATCCTGTCGACATCGGTGGTGGCGTTCGCCTGCGCATCGGCGCGCGAGATCGAGGCGACGGACATCAGGGCTGCCAGTCTTGCGGCGATGCGGCGGGCATTGAGCGCCTTGCCGGTGAAAGCCGACTTCGCGCTGGTTGACGGACGCGACGTTCCCACAGGACTTGGCTGCATGGCGCGGGCGCTGGTCAAGGGCGATGCCCGCTCGCTGTCGATCGCGGCGGCCTCGATCGTCGCCAAGGTCACGCGCGACCGGATGATGACGCGGGCCGCGTCTGCCTATCCCCACTACGGATTTGAAAGCCACATGGGCTACGGGGCGCAGCGGCATCTTCTGGCGATTTCCGAGCATGGCCCCTGCCCGCTGCACCGGATGACCTTCCGGCCGCTGCGCAAGGACTGATGCAGAGGCACCCGGCATTGGTTATGACTGGCAAGAGCCCAACAAAAAAGGCCGGGATACGATCCCGGCCTCATTTTCAGTCCCGCAAGGCGCAGCCTAGTTGAGACGTGTCTTCAGTTCGCCGAGCGACGCCTTGAACAGCTCGCCGGAAGCCTTGCTGTCGACCTTCGAGCCGATCAGCTTCTCGGCGGCGACAATCGCCAGATCGACCGCCGAGGCGCGAACCTCGTTGATCGCATCGGCTTCGGCCTGACGGATCTTCTGTTCGGCCATCGCGGTACGGCGGCTGACATAATCCTCGGTCTTGGCCTTGGCTTCCTCGCGCAACACAGCGGCTTCCCTTTCCGCGGCGCTGAGAATGCTCTCGGCCTCGGATTCGGCTTCCTTGCGCTTGCGCTGATACTCGGCGAGCAGCTGCTGCGCTTCTTCACGCAGCCGCTTGGCTTCCTCGAGCTCATTGCGGATCTGGTCGGCGCGCTTGTCGAGCGCGCCGGCAATCATCCCCGGCACCTTTGCATAGACAACGATACCGAGAAAAATGATGAGACCGACTAATGCCCAGAATGTAGCGTCCATGATCGTCTTCCCTGCTTACTTGCCGGACGCGGCCCGGATCGCGGCAGCGACCTCGGCCTTGGTCACGGCGCCGCCAAGAAGATGCTTGACCACGTCGGTTGCGGCATCCTCGGCAATGGTATCAACGTCCGCCAGAGCCTTGACCTTGATCGCGGCAATGCTTTTTTCGGCATCCGCCATCCTGGCACCCAGCTCGGCCTCTGTCGAAGCCCGCTCGGCTTCCGCCGCCGCCTTGGCTTTCTCCCGCGCAGTCTCGGCGATTGCCGAGGCCTTCTTGCGGGCATCCGCCAGTTCCTGCTCGTAGGCAGCAATGGCGTTGTCAGCCTCTTCCTTCAGGCGATTGGCTTCATCGAGGTCCTGGGCGATCCGGTCGCGCCGGTGCTCCAGAATGCCGCCGATGCGGGGCACAATGACCTTTGACATGAGCAGATAGAACAGGCCGAAGGTGATCGCCAGCCACAGAAGCTGCGATGCGAAGGTCGATGAATCGAAGGGCGGAAAGACACCGCCAGCGGCTTCGCCACCGTGTGCGCCGGTTTCCGAATGGGTCCCTTCGGTGGGGTTGGACTCGGCATAGGCCGGGGTCACAACAAACATGGTCACCTCCAGATGAAATGCCACGCCGGGGTATCCGGCGTGGCAAGCCTAACTCTTTTTCGTCGATTAGACGGCGAAGAGGAGAAGGAGAGCAACGAGCAGCGAGAAGATGCCCAAAGCTTCGGTCACGGCAAAGCCGAAGATCAGACGGCCGAACTGGCCGTCAGCTGCCGACGGATTGCGCAGGGCGCCCGACAGGTAGCTACCGAAGATGTTGCCCAGGCCAATGCCTGCGCCGCCCATGCCGAGGCAAGCGATGCCGGCGCCGATGTACTTTGCTGCTTCTGCTTCCATGATAAAACTCCTTTGGAATGGGATGGATGCGATTTCGATGGCGGCGGACCGCCGGTGAGTGGATCCTAGTGGCCGGGATGCAGGGCGTCGTTGAGGTACATGCACGTCAGCACCGCAAAGACATAGGCCTGCAGGAAGGCAACGAGGAATTCGAGACCGGTGAGCGCCACGGTCATGATCAGCGGCAGGATCGCCGTACCGATGCCAAGCGCGCCGAGGCTGCCAAGCGAGGCGACGAAGCCCGCGAACACCTTCAGCGTGATGTGACCGGCCAGCATGTTGGCGAACAGACGCACGGACAGGCTGATCGGACGCGACAGGAACGAGATGACCTCGATCATCACCACCAGCGGCATCAGCACACCGGGAACGCCTGACGGAACGAAGAGGTTGAGGAAATGCAATCCATGCTTCCAGAAACCGTAGACCACCACGGTGCCGATGACGAGCATGGCGAGCGCGAAGGTGACGATGAGGTGACTGGTCACGGTGAAGAAGTAGGGGAACATGCCCAGAAGGTTCGCCACCAAAACAAACATGAACAGCGAGAAGACCATCGGGAAGAAGCGCATGCCCTGCGAGCCGGCGCCATCGCGCAGCATCGAGGCCACGAATTCATAGGACATTTCCGAGATCGACTGCAGGCGCGAAGGCACCAGGCCGCGATTTGCGGTGGTCAGGAACAGGAAGCCTGCGGCGGCGGCAACGGTGCCGACCATGAACAGAGACGAGTTGGTGAACGACAAGTCCAGCCCGCCGATCTCGATGGGGACGAGCTTGCTGATCTGGAACTGGTGAATCGGATCGTTTGCCACCTAAAACCTCTTTCTCGCCATCCGGCCGAACCGGATATTATTTCCCGTCGTCTTTACCGCTCGCGCCGGACCCGCCCGAACCCGGATGGGCGACCGCGCCGGTCGAGCGCAAAACATTCAGCACCCCGGCACAGAACCCGAGCAGCAGAAACACGATCAATCCCCAGGGCGACGTGCCCAGGAACCGATCGAACAGATAGCCCAGTATCACCCCAACGACCACGCCGGCGATGAACTCGCTCGACAGCTTGACCGCTAGCGCATAGCCCTTCGAAGCTTCCCTGTTGGAGCCCCCTTCCTGCTCCACCTTGCGGCGGGCGAGAAGTTCGGCATCCAGGCGCTTGCGACGGGCGTCCAGGCTTTCCGACCGTCCTAGATCCCTATCATCGCCATTGCCCGAACTATCCGGGCCGCCAGAACCGCGCTTTTCATCCATGGATGCGCTCCCCTGACTCGCCAGCGACGACCGGAAAAAGTCCGTATCGAAGTCGGGCGCAACATAGTTTTAGGGCAGATCATAGTCAAGGCGCGGAAAGACCATAGTGCGACGCGCATTTCATTAAAGATTTCAATATCTTGAACGGACGCGCCCGGCACCCGCTACAGAAGTATCAGAAAAACTTGGCAGGCTGCGTCAGACTCACGCAGACGGGGGCGCATCGGGCTGCCCTAGCCGCTCGTCCCTGCGGGTCGGCAAATACGGATGCCAATCGGCAGTTCAGGGCCTTCAAGCCTAAGACTGACACCAAGGCCAAACAAGACCACCGCGTTCGCCGAATCGCATCACCGTCAGGACCAGCCGCCGCCATAGGTCACGTAGAAGATATGCAGCCCGATCTGGCCGACCTTGCGCATCTTCCTGGCCCAGGGCGGGCGGACATAGGTGGCGTGGTAGTGAGTCGAGGATCCGACTTCCTCGAGCCAGATCTTGCCGGCGGTGGTCGCCAGCGCGATTTCCTCGGCCATGTTCCAGTGCTGGGGCGAGCGGACCCGGTCCTTGATGCCGTCGCACGCGAAGGAAAACTGGCACCGGTTGCGCCAGTTGTCATTCTGGTACACCACGCCGCAGACCGTGTTCGGATAGGTCGGATTGCGCACCCGGTTGAGAATCACCTGGGCCACAGCGGCCTGGCCCTTGACGCTTTCGCCGCGGGCCTCGAAATAGATGCCGGCTGCGAGGCAACGCTGCTCGGCTTCCGAGAAGGTCTTGGCCGG
>JAHJUC010000658.1 GCA_018829385.1 Alphaproteobacteria bacterium | reverse complement strand
CGCCGTCGGGGGCAATCCCTGGACCTCATCCTCGGGAGCGAGGATGGTTTCGCCTGTTCCTGTCCCGCTGGTCCCGTGCGGCAGGCCATGACAAATCTGCTGCTCAATGCGAGCTCGGCCTCCCCGGAAGGGGCCGATCTTTCGTTGCGGGTCTACAAGGCAAATGATGGTGTCATCATCGAGGTTGGGGACCGCGGAGCGGGATTGCCCATGGAGGCGGAAAAATTGCTTGTCGGTCCACCCCAAAAGGAACTCCCCCAGGGTAACGGGCTTGGCTTGTGGGTTGTGCGCCAGATAACCGGCGAGATCGGTGCAAAGCTGGACGTCTCGACGCGACCAGGCGGTGGCAGTATCGTCCGGATTGCGCTCGATCCGCATGCTCTTCCGGAGGTCTATGATGCCGCCTGAACCACTCAAGATTGGCTTGATTGAAGATGACCCGATCATGGGCGGCTCCATCGTTCAGCGCCTGGAGCTGGAAGGCTGGTCGGTGGATTGGTGGCAAACAGGCCGGGAGGCGCTCGAATCGTCAAGACTGGATGCGGCAGACCTGGTCGTTTGTGACATCCGCATGCCGGACATGAGCGGCGAGGATATCTATCGCCACAAGCTCGGCTCGGCGGAGACGCCGCCATTCATCTTCATCACCGGTTATGGAGAAATAGATCAGGCGGTCCGTTTGATGCGCCTGGGGGCTTGTGACTACCTCCTCAAGCCCTTCGTCTTCGAGGAGTTCCATTTGCGGCTCAAGCAAAATGCGCGCCGCCCCGGCAGGTCCGGTTCGACTGAACCGATGAGACTGGGTGTGTCACAGACCATGATGGAGGCCGAGAATCTGCTTGAACGCTATGCGCCCAATGACCTGCCGGTGCTGATCACCGGTGAAACCGGCGTCGGCAAGGAGGTAACGGCGCGACTTCTACACAAGAGATCCGGTTTTGCCCATGGTCCGTTCATGGCGGTGAACTGCGCCGCCATACCTGCGGATCTGCTCGAAAGCGAAATATTCGGCCATGAGCGCGGGGCCTTTACCGGAGCAGAAAAACAGCACCTCGGCTATGCCGAACGGACAAAACGGGGAACATTGTTCCTCGATGAGATCGGGGACATGCCCCTTCCCCTGCAGGCAAAGATATTGCGCCTGGTTGAGGAACGCAGCTTCTTTCGGGTTGGGGGTGAACAGCCCATCACGTTTCACGGCCGGATCGTCGCCGCCACCCATCGTGATCTGTTATCCCTGAGTGAGAAAGGCGCCTTTCGTGAAGATCTTTTCTATCGGCTCGCGGTGCTGCCCCTCCGCGTCGCGCCCCTTCGCAAGAGACCGGAGGACATCCTCCTTTTCATGAAACAGTTCCTCGATGAGGCATCAGTGCGTCAGGGGCGCGAGTTCAAGGGCTACTCAAGTCTCACCGAGGAGATCGCCCTGGACCATGCCTGGCGGGGCAATGTCCGGGAGCTCAAGAACCGTGTGGAACGCGCCGTTGCGGTCGGTCAACAGGACTGGATCATGCCGTTCGACATGTTCCCCGACCGACCGGGCGCCGAGGAACCATCGACGGGTTTCGAACCCCTGGCCGGGATCCGGGATGATGCGGAGCGACGACATATTGAAAGGGCTCTCTCTACGACACAGGGACAGGTCGCGGAAGCCGCGCGTCTGCTGGGCATTTCGCGCACGACGCTTTGGGAGAAGATGAGTCGCCTGGACATCCAGGGCCGGCGTTCGGAAAACTGAACCTTCTGCGGCGCGGCATGTTCGGAATTCCGGACACAATGATCCGACCTGTCGGACATGAAATCGAAAGATCTATATACAACAATAAGTTACCACTCTGGCACAACGCTTGCTCTCTTACCCGTGCAGTTAACATTGGGAGGAAAGCATGTCGCGATGCAACAAGATGGTCGATATCGGCCGCCGTCATTTTCTCAGGGGCGGCGCCGTCGCCGCGGCAGGAGCAGCAACCGCAGTGGTCATGCCGGCGGCAGAAAGCCGGGCGGCACCGGCCAATGCACAGGTTGACTACCCCTCGACCAAGCTCGGCAACATAGCCGATCTGAAGGTCAACGAACCGGTCGACATCAGTTTTCCAGATGAGGACAGCCCCGGAATCCTGCTGAAGATCGGCCAGGCTGTCGAAGGCGGCGTTGGTCCCGACAGCGACATTGTCGCCTACTCGGTCCTCTGCCCGCACAAGGGCTGGCTGATGTCGTATCGCGCCGACGACAAGTCGCTCAACTGCCCCGGGCACTTCTCCCGCTTCGATTGCGAGGCTGGCGGCCAGCAGATCTGGGGTCATGCCACACAAAATGTCCCGCAGTTCACGCTGAACGTCGATGACAACGGCGACATTTTTGCTGAAGGCGCAAGCGATCTGATTTTCGGTCGCCCGTCGAACGTGCTCTGAGGGAGGTAATCTAATTATGGCTTACAAAAGACAGATCGATCGCCTTCCCATCCCTCCCCGGGATGCCAAGGTTCACAATGTCACTTGCCACTACTGCATAGTGGGTTGCGGCTACAAGGCCTACACCTGGCCGCGCAACAAGCAGGGCACGATGCAGGACAATGCGCTCGGCATCGACCTCGGCGAACAGCAGGGAGCCGACGGCACCTGGATCGCACCGTCCATGTATAATGTGGTCCGCCAGGACGGAAAGGACGTGCATCTGGTCGTCATGCCCGATCATGATTGCGTCGTGAACTCGGGGCTTGGCTCGGTGCGCGGGGCGCGCATGGCCGAGAACCGTCCTTCCTATGTCACCGGGACCCAGCAACAGCGTCTCAGCGATCCGCTGATGTGGCGCAATGGTGTCTGGCAGCCGACATCCTGGGATGACGCCCTTGACCTTGTCGCGCGCGTCACCGCGCGGGTCGTCACGCAGGGCTCCGAGGACGATCTTGTCGTCTCCATGTTCGACCACGGCGGATCCGCCGGCGGATATGAGAACACCTGGGCGACCGGCAAGCTCTACTTCGAAAGCATGAAGGTCAAGAACTGCCGCATTCACAACCGTCCGGCCTACAATTCGGAGGTGCACTCGACCCGGGACATGGGCGTCGACGAACTCAATTACGCCTACAAGGACTACGAAAGCACCGACACGATTTTCATGATCGGAGCCAACTCGCTTGAAACGCAGACCAACCTGTTCCTCAACCACATGGTTCCGGGAATGCGCAAAGGAGCCCGTTTCGTTTCTGTCGACCCTCGCCGAACGGTGACGATCAATGCCGCCGAAGAAGTGGCGGGCAAGGAAAATGTCCTGCATCTCGCCATCAACGAGGGCACCGACATGGTGCTGTTCAACGCCTTGTTCACGCACATCGTCGACAACGGTTGGGTCGACAAGGACTTCATCGCCAACTCGACCTTCCAGGATGGTGAGGCGCAACCGCTTGACGATGCACATCCTGCCGGTCTCGGCAGCCTTGATTACGCGCTTGCCGCCTGCCGCACTTCCCTTGCCGAGGCCGCCACGATTTGCGGCGTGCCGGAAGCGGACATCGCCAAGGCGGCGGAGTGGATTGCCAAGCCGAAGGATGACGGATCGCGTCGCAAATGCGTGACGGCCTACGAGAAAGGCATCATCTGGGGCAACGACAACTATCGCACCATCGGCGCGCTGGTGAATATTGCCCTGGCAACCGGAAACATCGGACGCGAGGGCGGCGGCGTGTGCCGTCTCGGCGGGCACCAGGAAGGCTATTACCGCCCGTCCGACGCCCATGTCGGCCGTCCCGCCGAATATGTCGACCAGTTGCTGATCCGCGGCGGCGGCAAGATCCAT
>JAHJUC010000657.1 GCA_018829385.1 Alphaproteobacteria bacterium | reverse complement strand
GCCAGCAGCATCCTGCGGGCGAAAACCGTCCGGTCGCCCGCATACGCGCCGGCAGCCCGGTTCATGCCGGCCTCAACACTAATGCTCATGGCCGTAAAGCGCCTTCGCCAGCTGTGTGATCGCCTCGCCCGTGCGCGGGCCGAAACCGAGCATCAACAGCCCGTCCATCCGGACGATCCTGCTGTTTTTCACCGCAGGTGTGGTGGAAAGCGCCGGATGCGCCTCGATCAGGGCATTCATCGCCGCATGGTCGGCGGTTGCGCCGCGCCCGTTCATCATCAGGATGACATCCGGAGCGGCATCGATCACCGCCTCGTTGCTGATCTGCTTGTAACCCTCGAACTCGGCGATGACATTTTCAGCCCCCGCCAGTTCGATGATGTGGCTCGCCGCGGTGTTGGTCCCGGACGTGTTGATCTTGTCATCGGTCAGCGCCAGCACGAACATGACCCTGAGTTTCTTGTCGACAGACGCAAGATGTTCGCGTGCCTTCGCGATGTCTGCTGCGACCTTGGCCTTGAGGGCTTCACCCTTGTCGACAACGCCGAGTTCCCGGGCGATGATGGCGATGTTCTCGTCAATGCCTTCCAGGGTAAAGTCGTCCGGCACATCGACCCAGCGGACCCCTGTACTCTTGAGAACCTCGACCGCTTCGCGCGGACCGTTGTTCTCACGCGTGAGAATGAGGTCCGGCTTGACCGACAGCACACCCTCGGGCGAAAGCGCACGGATATAGCCGACATCCGGAAGGGCGGTTGCCTCCGGCGGATAGGTCGAGGTCGAATCGCGACCCACCAGCCGGTCCTGTTCACCCAGCGCATAGACGATCTCGGTCACGGCGCCACCGATGGCGAGAACCCGTTCCGCCCTGGCCTGTTCAGCAAGCGCGCCCCCGGTTGCAAACGGCAGCACCGTCGTGAAAATCGACGCCAGGCCCGCGAGAAGCACCGTGCGCCGGCGAGATCCGCTCACCTCTCGAATGCTCGTGTGGCTCATTGCGCCATCTCCATCTCTTCCCGTTCCCTTGCCCGTGGCAAGGCGCCGACTATCGCGTCCCAGCGCGAGACGCGTTCATTGACGTCGCCGCCGCGCCGGTCGCCATTGATCAGGATGACCTGCTCGTCGCGGTCATCGAAGACCTCGATCGAAAAGATGTCTCCGCTCTTGGTCGGTTTCCGGACGATCCAGATGGCCGCGAACTGGTCCTTGCGCAGATGCAAATGAAATCCGCTGTCGAGAACGTTCAGCCACGGTCCGACCTGCTTGATGTTCTGCACAGGCCCGGAATGGATCTGCAGGATCCCCGGGTTGCGGACAAAGGCCATGATCGGAACCTGTTCGTCGGACAGCCGGTCGAACAGGATGTCGATGGCATCATCGGTCAGCCTTTCGGCATAGTCTTCGCCAATCAGCCTAATCGCATCATGACGGGCAATCTTCGTCTTCCGCAGCATGGCCTGAAACTGGTGCGTGTCTTCCATTCCCGCCCAGGTCTCCCGCAGTGTGACGATTGCCTCTGGCGTTGGGATTTCGGCGGGTCTTGCATCTGTCACAGCCTTGAAGGCCGGACCTGCGTCGTCCTTGTACAGGCGTTCGCGGATCAGGTTCCATTTTTCGATGTCGGTAGACCCGCGTGCAAACACCTTGTGGACAGCGTCGCCGCGCGCATCGAAGAACTGGAAACTGCGCTGCGTCGATCCATCCTCAAGCGGCTTGGCGACGTGGTAGGCGTGCCGCCAGTGTTTGGGGAAAATGCGAAGGTCGATGTCCTTGCCAAGCACCATTGACGCGTGCTTGCCCGCCGAAAATTTCTCATAGATCCCGATTTTCTCATGCACCGCGTTCAGGGTGCGCGACAGCGCCATGACTTCGCCGGCAGCATTCAGCATCGGAAAGAACACATCAAGATCGGGTTCGATCCGCTCGACATGGTCTCCGACAAAAGCGTCGAGAAACGCTGCTTCGGAGATTCCGAGTTGGAAGGCAAGATCGCGTTCGCGCATCTTTGGGTTGTTGCGGCGCGCCTCTCTGATGGTGGCGGTGTCGGGTAGAGATGTCGTGTTCATTTGCCAGCTCACTTGTTGAGTATCAATTTGCCTTGCTTGGTGATTTTCAAGCGGTAGATGGCCCCATCGTGCTCGATGGCCACCTCCTTGCGCTCTCCGAACAGCGCCCGGGATTCGATGATCCGGTCGGTCGAGCGGTCGGCTTGCAAAAGCTCGAACCGGCGATCCGGGCTGCTGTTTCCAGGGGTGTTTTTGTCCATGGTCAACATCCGTGTGTTGGCCTGGCTGGCTGCAAGCTGGCTTGGCGAAATTAATTGCGCGTTTTTATCTTGACTAATGCGCTCATGTTTTAGTAATCGGTGTCTCGCATAAGCTGATTGGAAT
>JAHJUC010000656.1 GCA_018829385.1 Alphaproteobacteria bacterium | reverse complement strand
CTTCCTGGTGCCGCTGTCGCTTTCCTGCTTCGTTCTCGCCTCCACCGATCAGCCCTGGGGCGCCTATGCGTTCATGGCGCTGATGGGGATCTCCTACGGCTTCTCGTCGACCCTGTTCGGCGCGCTCTGGCCGGAACTCTACGGCTCGAAGCACCTTGGCGGCATCCGCTCGCTGATCGTCGCCTTCATGGTCTTCGCCACCGCCATGGGGCCGGGGCTGACCGGGGCGCTGATCGATGCGGGGATATCCTATCCGGGACAGATCGCGGCGATGGGCGTCTACAGTGTCGCCGTGATTGTGATCATGACGCTGGTCAGCCGCAGGGCGCTGGCACGGCAGCAGCCCGCTCGGGTATAATTTAGCGGATCAGCGAACCGGTGCCGGATTTCAGGTCCAGCTGGTCTGACTGGTCGGGCAGGAAGGCCGGCCCCACCACCCGGACGTTCTGCCGGTCATCGCTCAGCGGCCGCTCGGCGGTCGAGGCGGCGAGGACGGCTGCGACATCTTCCGAGGTCAGCCGCATCTCGGCATTGAGCAGGGATTCGGGGTCCTCGCCGGGATCGGGCCGGTTGAACGGCCGCACCCAGGTGGTGACCGCCTGGTCGCTGTCGGCGGTGCCGTTGAGGATGGCCTCGCGGCGCTGCATCTCGTTGTAGAAGGCGCGCATGTTGCAGCCGCAGGCCTTGCTCATCGGCGCACTGGCGTTGCGGTAGGCAAAGGCGTTTTCCATCTCCGTGTAGGGCTCGCGGGTGCGCGCCGAGATCATGTCCTCGCTCTCCTGGGCAAGCGCGTCATGGAAATAGAGCGCGGTCTTGGTGCCTGGGCACATCATCTGGCAGGTTCGCTCGTCGCGGGCGAAATCCGACGGGGCCGCGGCCGAGGAAACCGGGAAGAAGAAGCCGTCGCATGTGCGCACGCACAGCGTCCGGTAATCGCCGCCGCGTGATGACTTCGGCTCGATGACGATGCGGGCCTGGGTCTGTCGGGCGCGGCTGATGCTCTGGCCATCGCCGCCGCCATTGCCGAGCACGGCCACGAGGCCCGGGCTTTGCCGCGACTTCGCCTTCAGCGCGGCCATCTTGCCCTTCAGCGCCGCGGCCTGGATGGAGGCGCGGTTGCCGTCGCAATCATTGGCGTCGAGTGCTGCCTGGATGCGCCGCTGGACAATCCTGCCGCCACGATCGGCGTAGGAGTCGCGCTTGCGCTCCAGCGATCCGAGATTGGCGCGCATCTTGTCGTAGGCGGCCGTGAGCTTGGCGCAGGCCTTGGCGTTCTGGCCGCCCATGACGAGAAAGCTGCCCGAGGAACACTTGAAGCGGCTCAAATCGGCCACGACCTGGTTGATCTGCACGGACTGCTTCTGGGCCGCCTCGGCATAGCGCTGGTATTTTTCCGACGAGCCATGGCTCGACGAGGCGTTTTCAAGCTGGGTCCTGAGCCGTTCGCAAACCGCAGACGCCTCCGCTGCGCTTGCTCCCGTCAGGGCAAGCACGAGGATGGCCAGGAGACTGCGAATCCGGACGCGACGCATGATCAACTCCAACACATATAAAACACCGTCAGCGCTCCAAGTCATAACCCGGATACCCTAACATTTTTATACTAGCGTTCGAGAGCGCCCGCTCCAATCACAACCCTCTGTTTACCTTAACCGGGGCGGCAAGGCTTCAGAGATCAGGAGTCGTGGCGCAGCGTTCAGTCCGATGAAGAGGCCTCGACCACGGCAAGCGTCGCCATGTTGACCACGCCGCGCGATGTCACCGACGGCGAGAGAATATGGGCGGGCAGGGCGGGGCCGAGCAGGATCGGTCCGACATGCAGCGCTTCGGTCATGGTCTTGACCACGCCGAGCGCAATGTTTGCCGCGTCGAGGTTGGGGAAGACCAGCAGGTTGGCTTCTCCCGACAGGGTGCTGTCGGGCATCACCCGGCGGCGCAGCGCTTCGGATATGGCTGAATCGCCGTGCATCTCGCCGTCGACCTCGAGCTCAGGGGCGAGCGAGCGGATGATCGAAAGCGCGCGGCGCATCTTGTCGGCACTGCCGGAATCGCGCGAGCCGAAGTTGGAATGCGAGACCAGCGCCGCTTTCGGATTGATGCCGAAACGCCGGATCTCCTGGGCCGCCATGATGGTGGTCTCGGCGATTTCCTCGGCGCTCGGGTCGAACGACACGTAGGTGTCGGTGAAGAAGGTGGCGCCGCGCTGCGAGATCAGCAGGCTGAGCGCGGAAAAATCGATGACGCCCTCGCGCTTGCCGATGATCTGCGAGACATCGCGCAG
>JAHJUC010000655.1 GCA_018829385.1 Alphaproteobacteria bacterium | reverse complement strand
GGACAGGTGCCGCAAGATGCCAAGACCAGCGAAGACCGTGCCGGCTCCGTGAGTCAGGCGATGCGGGGCTCGAACCAGAGCGGGCTGCGCGCCTATAACCAGCGCCTGGTTCTGAGCCTCGTCTACACCCATGGCAATCTGGCCAAGACCGACATCGCCCGCATGACCGGGCTGTCGGCGCAGACCGGTTCGGTGATCATGCGGGAACTGGAAGCCGAGGACCTGATCGTCAAGGGCGAGCCGATCCGCGGCAAGGTCGGCCAGCCCTCGGTGCCGCTGTCGATCAATCCCGACGGCGCCTTCTTCATCGGCCTGAAGGTCGGACGCCGCAGCGCCGAACTGATCCTGATCAACTTTCTCGGCGAACCCAAAGCCACCTTGCGCAAGAGCTACCCGTGGCCCACCCCGCCGCTGATTGTCACCTTCGTGCGCGAGGGCATCGCGGAGATCATCCAGGGCCTTCCCGAAAAGCTGCGCGACCGGGTGGCGGGACTGGGCATCGCCACGCCGTTTCATCTCTGGGACTGGACAGAGCAGGCCGGCGCGCCGCGCGAGGAGATGGATCTGTGGCGCGACTGCGACCTGAGGGCGGAGATCGCCAGCTTCTGCAACATGCCGGTCTACCTGCAGAACGACGCCACGGCGGCCTGCGCGGCGGAACTGGTGTTCGGCACGCATGAGGGCCTGAGCGACTATCTGTATTTCTACATCGGCACCTTCGTCGGCGGTGGTGTGGTGCTCAATGGCAGCGTCTATTCCGGTCGCACCGGCAATGCCGGCGCGCTTGGCCCCCTGCCCGTGATCGGACCGGACGGCAAGCTGGTGCAACTGATTGACCGGGCCTCGATCATGCTGCTCGAACGCATGCTCCGGGCCAACGGCCAGGATCCGTCGCCGCTGTGGAACAAACCTGACCACTGGTCCGGATTCGAGGCGCTCGCCGACGAGTGGGTCGGCATCGTCGCCCGCGGCCTGGCCCAGGCGATCGTCTCGGCCGCCGCGATCATCGATTTCGAACACGTAATCATCGACGGCGGCATTCCCGCGGACGTGAGGGAAAAGCTCGTGGCTGCGACCCGTGCGGAAGTGGACACTTACGATGTTCGCGGCCTCGAGGTTCCGAAAATCCTGCCCGGAACCGTCGGCCACCTCGCCCGCGCATTGGGTGCGGCCAGCCTGCCACTGTTCGACAAGTTCCTGATCGACCGCAACACCCGCCTGGGCAGCGCCTGAACCCTTTCGCGCCGTCCGGCGCGAGGGCTAGGCCCAAACTCCACCCCAAACAGAGAAAATTCCAGCCGGCCGCCGCAGCGGACCCGGCTTTTTGCAAATGATTTGCAAAAGCATTGACAATGGCCGGAATGCGCATAGATTGCTTGTTGCAAACCATTCGCAGGAAGCAGTCATGCGCATCTTCGCAGTTCTCGGATTTCTCATGGCGTTCAGCCTTGGACCGGCAATGCCGGCGCTGGCGCAGATCAAGGTCCTGACCTCTTTCACCGTCTTCGCCGACATGGCCCGCAATGTCGCGGGCGAGCATGCCGAGGTGGTCTCGATCACCAAGGAAGGTGCGGAGATCCACATGTTCCGGCCCACCCCGGGCGACATCAAGCGCGGGCTTGGCGCCGATGTGGCGCTATGGAACGGGCTGGGGCTCGAGACCTGGTTCGAGCGTTACATGGAGAATCTCGGCGATGTGAAAGCCCATGTCCTGTCCGAGGGAATCGAGCCCATCCTGATTGCCGAGGGCAACTACCAGGGACGGGCCAATCCGCACGCCTGGATGTCGCCGGGCAACGCCAATATCTATATCGACAACATTGTCCGCGCCCTGTCGGAGACCGATCCGGACAATGCCGATGCCTATGCCGCCAATGGCGAGGCCTACAAGGCCGAAATCGCCGCCACCTTCGCGCCGATCCGCGCTTCCATCGAGGCGCTGCCCGAGGAGAAGCGCTGGCTGGTCTCCAGCGAGGCGGCGTTTTCCTACCTGGCCCGCGACTTCGGCCTGAAGGAAGCCTCGATCTGGGCGATCAACGCCGACAGCCAGGGCTCGCCGCAGCAGGTGCGCCGCATCATCGACCTGATCAACGAGAACGAGATCCCGGTGATCTTTTCCGAAAGCACGGTGTCGCCCGAGCCGGCCGAGCAGGTGGCGCGCGAAACCGGCATCGCCTATGGCGGCGTGCTCTACGTGGATTCGCTGTCGACACCGGATGGTCCTGTGCCTACCTATATCGATCTGCTCAAGGTCACGTCGCAGACCATTGTCACAGGATTGACGGCAAAACCATGAACGCTCCCGCCCCCGTTGATACGCAGACTGCCGCGATGACCGGTCTCGACGTCCGCGATGTCTCGGTGATCTACCGCAATGGCAATAAGGCGCTCGACGGCGCCTCGTTTTCTGTTCCGAAAGGCTCGATCACGGCGCTGGTCGGCATCAATGGCAGCGGCAAGTCGACCCTGTTCAAGGCTCTGATGGGCTTCGTGCCGATTGCCGGCGGCGAGATCAGCATCATGGAGCTTCCGGTGAAGCAGGCGCTCAGCCGCAATCTCGTGGCCTACGTGCCGCAGGCCGAAGAGATCGACTGGTCGTTCCCGGTGCTGGTCGAGGACGTGGTGATGATGGGCCGCTACGGCCACATGAACTTTCTCCGCATGACGCGTCCCGCCGACCGCATAGCCGTCAACGAGGCGCTCGAGCGGGTCGGCATGCAGGACTACCGCAAGCGCCAGATCGGTGAACTCTCCGGCGGCCAGAAGAAGCGCGTTTTCCTGGCGCGGGCGCTGGCGCAGGAAGGCCAGGTGATCCTGCTCGACGAGCCGTTCACCGGCGTCGACGTGACCACCGAGACCCAGATCATCGAGCTGCTCAAGGACCTGCGCGACGAAGGCCGGGTGATGCTGGTCTCGACCCACAATCTCGGCAGCGTGCCGGAATTCTGCGACCGGGCGGTGCTGATCAACCGATCCATCCTGGCCGAAGGGCCGACCGGCGAGGTCTTCACCCAGAAGAACCTGCAGAAGGCCTTCGGCGGCGTGCTCAGGCATTTCGTGCTTGGCGGGCAGGATCTGCACGATGACGACGACAGGCGCCAGGTGACGGTTCTGACCGACGACGAGCGGCCCTTCGTCATCTACGGCGAGGCCGAACGCAAGGCGCGCAAGGGCAAGAGCGCGGCAAAGGCTTTCGATGAAACCGGGGGCCCGGGCAAGGACGGCGGCGCATGAGCCTGCTGCTTGAACCGTTTTCCTACGGTTACATGGTCAATGCCATGTGGGTGTCGGCGCTGACCGGGGCGATCTGCGCGTTTCTCTCCTGCTACCTGATGCTCAAGGGCTGGTCGCTGATCGGCGACGCGCTGTCGCACTCGATCGTGCCGGGCGTCGCCGGCGCCTACATGCTCGGCCTGCCCTTCGCCGCTGGTGCCTTTCTCGCCGGAGGCCTCGCGGCGGCTGCCATGCTCGCCATCCGCTCGCGCACCCGGCTCAGGGAGGACGCGATCATCGGCATGATCTTCGTCTCGTTCTTCGCGCTCGGGTTGTTCATGGTGTCGATCTCGCCCGTGCCGATCAATGTGCAGACCATCGTGCTCGGCAATGTGCTGGCGATCACGCCGTCGGATTCGCTGCAGCTGATCATCATCGGCGCGGTCACGCTCACCGTGCTGAGCCTGATCTGGAAGGACCTGATGCTGGTGTTCTTCGATGAAAGCCACGCGCGCACCATCGGCATCCGCGCCGACCTGCTGAAGGGAGTGTTCTTCACCCTGCTGGCGGCCTCGACCGTGGCGGCGATGCAGACCGTCGGCGCCTTCCTGGTGATCGCGCTGGTGGTGACCCCCGGCGCCACCGCCTACCTGCTCACCGACCGGTTCCCGCGGCTGATCGTCATTGCCGTGGCGATCGGCTCGATCACCTCGTTCGTCGGGGTGTACCTGAGCTATTTCCTCGATGGCGCAACCGGCGGCGTGGTGATCATGCTGCAGACCGGGCTGTTCCTTCTGGCCTTCGTGTTTGCGCCCCGGCACGGCATCCTGGCGCAGCGTGCGAAGGCGCGCAGCGGCATGAAACCCGAGACGGGAGCGGCATGATGGACGTGGTGCTCGACTTCTTCATCGACCCCTTCCGCTTCGCCTACATGCAGAAGGCGTTCCTGATCACCTTCCTGATCGCGCTGCCGATGGCGGCGATGAGCTCGCTGATGGTGCTCAAGGGCTGGTCGCTGCTCGGCGACGCGATGAGCCACGCGGTGCTGCCGGGCATCGTGATCGCCTATATCGCAGGCCTGCCGCTGGTGATCGGCGCCTTCGCCGCCGGCCTGTTCTGCGCGGTCGCCACCGGCTGGCTCAACGCCAACAGCCGCGTCAAGGAAGACACGGTGATGGGCATCGTGTTTTCCGGCATGTTCGGGCTCGGGATCGTGCTGCATGTCAGCGTCCGCTCCAGCCTGCATCTCGACCACATCCTGTTCGGCGACATGCTCGGCGTCAGCTGGTCGGATATCGGCGCGACCGCCATCCTCGCGGCACTGTGCGGCGGGTTCCTGCTGATCAAGTGGCGCGACCTGGTGGCCCAGGCTTTTGACGAGCTTCATGCGCGCGCCATCGGGCTCAAGACCGGCTGGCTGCATTACGGCCTGCTCACGGCCATCGCGCTGATGATCGTCGCCAGCCTGAAAGCCGTCGGCATCATCCTGTCGATCGCGCTGCTGGTCGCTCCCGGCGCCATCGCCTTCCTGGTGGCCCGCACCTTCGCCGGCATGCTCACAGTC
>JAHJUC010000654.1 GCA_018829385.1 Alphaproteobacteria bacterium | reverse complement strand
GCTCAGTCCGGGTCGTTTTCAATCATGCCGCCACGAAATACAGGTGCCGGAGCGGACACGGCCCTCGCTGCCTCAGCCGCCCGGGCTGAGGCTCCACACGCCCTTCGGATCGGCCACATCCGTTGCCGGGATCTCGATCGAGTTCACCTCGGCCCAGATCGGCGCGAAATCGCCGTAGTGGCCCGAGAATACGTTGCCCGATTGTCCGGTCGTCTGGATATAGGTGGCACGGTCGAGATCGGCCATGTCGAAGATGCCGCGATAGCTTGCGGCATTGGTGTTGGCGTAAGGATCCTTGTCGTCCTGGACCTGGGTGCGTCCGCGATCGAGCGTGAAAGGTCCGCCGCCGCTTTCCACCTCGACATTGAAGAAGCGCCTGAGCAGGCCGACTTCGCCGAACGGGCGATGCGCGCCCTTGGCGTAGTGCGCCTGCCCCCAGCGCCACTTGCTCGCATCTTCGCCATAGCGCCCCTTCAGGTCGGCAATCGCCGCCTCGAAGGCATCCGCCACGATCACATCGCAGCTTTCCGCATCCGGCGTGGATTTGACATCGCACCAGTTGCGCACTGTCTCGCCGTCGAGCAGCCGTTCCAGCACCTTGCCGCGCACCTTGAACCAGTCCTTGAACATGAAGCCGAGATCGTCTTCGAATGTCATGATCATGGTGTGACGCACCCAGGCCATGAACAAGAGCGGCTCCATCTTCTCGCGCGCCATGGTCTCGTCCCAGGACGCAAGTCTTGCCACCAGATCCCGGTTGGCCTGCGACAGGGGCTTGCCCTCCAGCGCTTTCAGCATGCGCGGTTTCAGGCTGGCAAAGGCCGGCGAGAAGATATCGGCCTGCACCTGCCGCGACATCGCCATCGTGTGCTTTTCGTCAGATCCGTTGATCAGCGTCTCGACGCGGTTCTGGCGGTAAGGCTCTTCCCAGTCGAATGTCAGGTGAAGCGGGTAATCCGGCCCGACGATCTTGGTGTTGGCCGTGGCAATCAGCCCGCTCTCCGGGTTGTTCTGCCGCGGCAGGTCCTTGTGGGGCGCATAGCCGCGCCAATCGTAGATCGCGTTCCATCCCGGCGCCGGCGCGCGGCCGATCAGCCGGTTGGCCGGATCGCGTCGCGGCACCCTGCCCGCCGCCACGAAACCGATATTGCCCGAGCGGTCGGCAACCACCATCGACTGCATCGGCGTCAGGAAGGCGTCGAACCCGTTCTGGAAGTCCTCGACCGTGCGCATGCCGTAGAGCCTTGCGCCGACCAGCGCCGTGGTGTCGTCGTGCGCCAGCGCCACCCATTGCAGCGCAGCCACCGTGTTCTCCGGCAACAGCCTGTCGAAATTCTTGTAGCTTGCCGGGAAGACCGGGCCGTGGCGGGTCCAGCGCCGGGTGAAGCTCTGGTCATCGCCACCCTTGACCTTGATCACCTCGTCCTTGCTTCCGAAAGGCGCCCAGCCGGTCGGGGTGAGATACTCGTCCGGATTGTCCGGATTGACCCGCTCGACAAACACGTCCTGCGCATCGGTGGCCGTATTGGTGAAGCCCCAGGCGATGTCGTTGCCGCGTCCCAGAAGCACATAGGGCGTGCCCGGCAGCGACACCCCGATCAGATGTCGCGGCTCGTCGAACTCTTCGGTGACTTCCAGATGCGCCAGGTACCAGATCGACGGCGCCATCAGGCCGAGATGCGGATCATTGGCCAGCACCGGCAGTCCGGACTGGGTCCGCGCGCCCGAAATCACCCAGTTGTTGGATGCGCCGGTCGCCAGGACGCCGTCGATATCTTCAAAGGTGCCGGAAGCGTCGGCGGTGGTCGTGGCCTCGCCGAGAGGCACCGGATCCAGCCCGAGCAGCGCGGTCAGGTCCGGCATCGCGGGAGGATTGTCGACATCGAGATAGGGCAGGAGATCGCGCGTTTCCGCCTCGCTCAACCCGATCCGGTGAAAGCCGAGCCGCAGCGCCTCTTCACCCAGGTTCTCTGCAAGCGAGATCGACATCATCTTGATCGATGTCAACGTGTCGACGGGCCGCCACGGTTCCGGCTTGTAGCCCAGTATCAGGTATTCGGGCGGCAGACGCGAGGAAAACACCTGCGGCGTACGTTCCATCCACGCGTTGACGCCGCGCGCATAGCCCTCGAGCATCGCCATCGTGTCCGCGTCCATGACGGCGAGCGATGCCTCTGCCGCCTCGTGAATGGCCATGGTCCTGAGCCAGATATCCGAGCTGACGGTGGCGCTGCCGAACATCTCGGACAACCGCCCCTGCCCGGCCATGCGGCTGACTTCCATCTGCCACAACCGGTCCTGCGCGTGGGCAAACCCCAGCCCCGCGGCGACATCGGCGCGGGTGCCGGCCTTGACATGCGGCACCCCGTTGTGGTCGCGCGTGATCGTCACCTCGCCGCTGAGCCCGGCAATCTGCATGGCCCCGTCGGACGGCGCTTGCGAGCGCGAAGCCCACAGCACTCCTGCGCCCAGAACCATCACCGCGAGGGGAACAAGAAGAAGAATGAGCTTGATAAGCCCTTTGACGATGCGCATCATTGGTCTATGTCCCTCCCAGGAGCCGGCGGCCTGCTTTACGTAACTTGCAATAAGGTCAGCCGTAAAGCGTATTTGTGACAAAAGGATAGGCGAAATGGCAACAGTTTCCTTCATCGGACTTGGCGTTATGGGCTACCCCATGGCGGGGCATCTCAAGACCAAGGGCGGTCACGAGCTGCGGGTCTACAACCGCACGGCGGATAAGGCGCAGAAATGGGCCGAGCAATTCGGCGGTACCGCCTGCGCCACGCCGGCCGAGGCGGCAAAGGGCGCTGATTACGTCTTCACCTGCGTCGGCAACGACGACGACTTGCGCGCCGTGACACTGGCCCCCGGCGGCGCCCTCGAGGGCATGAACAAGGGTGCGATCCTGATCGACAACACCACGGCGTCCGCCGAAGTGGCGCGTGAACTGGCCGAGGCCTGCGCGGCCAGGGGCTGCGGCTTTCTCGACGCACCGGTGTCCGGCGGCCAGGCCGGCGCCGAGAACGGCGTGCTGACAGTCATGGTCGGCGGCGATGAGGCAACCTTTAACAAGGCCCGCCCCGTCATCGACGCCTATGCCCGCATGGTCGGCCTGATGGGCCCGACTGGCAGCGGCCAGCTGACCAAGATGATCAACCAGATCTGCATCGCTGGCCTCGTCCAGGGCCTCGCCGAAGGCATCCATTTCGGCAAGAAGGCCGGCCTCGACATCGAGAAGGTGATCGACGTGATTTCAAAGGG
>JAHJUC010000653.1 GCA_018829385.1 Alphaproteobacteria bacterium | reverse complement strand
GCCGCCGTAGGGCCGGACCACGCGGCAGGCGATGTGGCCGGTCTATGCCGGCGTGCTGACGCACCGCATCGAGCCGCATTTCACTGACGCCGAGGCCGCGGAACTGGCGCGTCTCCTGCAAAGGCTCGGGGGCGGACGCTAGGCCCGGCCTTCAGGCGCAAGCGCTTCGGCGAGATGATCGAAGACGGTGCGAATGCGGCGGCTGGTGCGCAGTTCGCGGTGCGTGACAAGCCAGATCGGCACCGGAAACGGCTCGATCTGCGGCAGAAGCCGCACGATACCCGGCGTCCGCGCGGCGATCTCGTGCATCTGGAAGCTGATGCCAAGGCCGCGCTTGACCATCTCCCACACCACAACGGAATTTTCCGAGGCGAGGGTGAAACTGGCCTCGGTCACCGGCAGGCCGCGGCTCTGCAGATGCCCGGCGAGCCGGGCGCCGTCGCCCAGGCCAATGAACCCGGCCCTTGCCAGATCGGCCGGATGGCGCGGCATGCCGTTCTGATCAATCCAGGCTTGTGCGGCATAGAGATGTGCCCCGGATTCGTGCACCAGCCTGCCGATCAGGTCGGGCTGGTCGGGACGGACATGGCGGATGGCAATATCGGCCTCGCGCCGCCGCAAGTCGCTGAGCGCGTTGGAGGCAACAATCTCCAGCGTGATCTCAGGCGCGGCCTCCCGGATGCGATGCACGATATCGGGCAGGACATAGGCTGCAAAGCCGTCGGAGGCGGAGATGGTGACGCGGCCCGCGATCGACTGGGTCTGGCCGGAGGCCGCCAGCCGAACCGTGTCGGCCGCCGCACCCATCGCCCGGACATGTTCGATCAGGTCGAGGCCGGATTCGGTCAGCACCAGCGATTTTCCCAGCCGCTCGAACAGGGTGACGCCAAGGCTTTGCTCCAAGGCCGCCACCTGCCGCGACAGGGTCGGCTGCGTCAGCCCGAGCTTGCGGGCAGCGGCGGAGAGCGATCCCTCCTCCACGGTGGTCCAGAACGCCAGCGCATGATTCCAGTCGAACTTGCTCATGTAAATTTGTATATCAAGACTGCAAATATTCGCAATTTCCATAGAGAAATCCCTGAGTGATAAGCAGCCATCGCGCTCCGCGGAACCACATGAGCCCGAAAATCAAAGCGCCGCATGCACCAGGACCGACGCCATGACGCCTGCAGAGATCACCAAAGCCAGCTTCTGGGACCGCTCGGCCCGGCGTTATGCCGCCCGGCCGGTCGCTGACGAGAAAGCCTACCAGACCACGCTCGAGCGCACCCGCGCATGGCTCAAGCCGACGGATCAAGTGCTCGAGATCGGCTGTGGCACCGGATCCACCGCGATCCGGCTTGCGCCGCATGCCGACCGTATCACCGGGTCTGACATCTCGCCCGAAATGATCGCGATCGCCGAGGAAAGATGCAGAGAAGCCGGCCCGGGCAATGTCAGCTTTCTCGCCGCCGCGTTGTCCGATGCGCGGCTTGAATCGACCGTCTTCGACGCGGTGATCGCTTTCAACGTGCTGCATCTGCTTGAGGATCTGCCCGCGGCGCTGGTGCGCGCGGGCAAACTGCTCAAGCCTGGTGGGCTGCTGATCTCGAAAACCCCATGCCTTGGCGACATGTCAGTGCTGCTGCGGCTGGTCATCCCGGCGATGCAGCTGTTCGGCAAGGCGCCGCCGGTCAGTTACTTCGGCAAGGATGCGCTGCGCCGCGCGATGGATGAAGCAGGCTTTGACATCGAGGAATCAGGCCTGCATGCCGCCGGCGGCCACAGCCTGTTCATCATCGCCCGCAAGCGGTGAAACCGGGCAGGCGCGCCGGTTTAGGCATCTGCGGCGCAAACACCCTATCGGAACAGCTGCAGGATCATGTCGGCCTGGGAATTGGCGATCGAGAGCGACTGGAGCGCCAGCTGTTTTTGCACCTGCAGGGCTTTCAACCGCGTCGATTCCTCGGCCATGTCGGCGTCCACCAGCCGGCCGAGGGCCTTTTTTGAGACCTCGATCAACGTTCTGGTAAAGTCTTCCTGCCGCTCGATCCCCTTTGCCTTGATGCCGAGCAGGGCATTGGCGTCGATCAGATCCTGTTCCATCTCGTCGATGGCCTGAACCATGCCGCTCAACTCGTCGGTCGTGGTGCCGGCGCCAAGCGTGACCGCCTTTGCCGTTCCGGCTGTTCCCGAACCGAGCAGATAGAAGATTTCCGCGGCGCCGCCGGCAGTGGTGACATTGCGGTCCCTGGTCAGCAAGCCGTTGGCGTCGACGACAGGGTCGATCAACGTCGTCTGGCTCTTGTCGATCTCGATATAGCCGACACTGGTGAAGCCGCCGTAATCCTTGATCGAGGCCGGCATGCTGACGGTCCCGGGAGAGCCGTAGAGCCAGTTCTGGCCATTGAAGGACGAGCTTTGCGCCACATTGCGCAGCTGCGCTTTCAGCTCTTCGAGCTCCTTGTTGATCTTGGTCTTGTCCACGCCGGGCTCGCTTGCAAGCACCAGCTTGGCCTTGATCTCGCCGACGAGGTCGACCGCCTGGCTCATTCCGGCCGAGGCGATATCGGTCATGGCGCGCGACAGGCCCAGCGCATCGACAACGGCGCCCTGGGCCTTGATGCTGGAGCGCAAGGTGGTGGCGATCGACCAGTAGGCGGCGTTGTCCGACGCATCGTTGACCCGCAACCCGGTCGAGATGCGCTTCATCGTGGTTTCCATCTGCGCATCGATCAGCCTGAGCGTGGCGAGCGCGGTGATGGCTGACCGGTTGGTGTGGATGCTGGACATCAGGCAGGCGTTCCGGTGATCGAAATAGTCTCGGTACTGAAATCTCTACCGGAGATTGTAGTTGCTGATTTGTTAAGGAACTCTTAGCCTTTGCGGCGGATGCGCCGGCGTCCGGGCTCTGCCGCGCCCGGATTGAACGATGTCCGCCCGGATTTTCCGGGTCTTGAGAGGGCTTTCGGAAACGCCATGCCGCGCCGCATGCAGACCCGGATCCGCGCATCCTGCCCGGGACCGACCGCGGCGCCAATTCCGCTGGCAACAACATCCGGACCGTCAGTGACAGGAGCCCGTGCGGAAGCGTGGATCGGCCTGTGGCAAGCTTAATTCAGAAATCATGATGTAATTTCTAAGATATTATCCGATGAATTCTTTGCAGGTCAGAATCCCTCAAATCTAATGGGTTTTTATTGGAATCTGATAATTTAACAAATGTCCATTTATTGAAAGATGGAAATTCAATAACAATAATGATAACAATAAATTACATTTAATTATGATGAGAAAGGGCTGTGTTGTTCGAATTCATGCACAGGAAATAAGTTATAAATGGTGTTTTGATTTGACTCCTTTATGAATCTTGACCCTAATTGGGGCT